>JACMRC010000099.1 GCA_014376655.1 Mucilaginibacter sp.
CTAAAGATATCACCTCATAACCGCTATTGTTTAAAATATAGGTCATTACCTCTACTATAAACTCGTTATCATCCACAATTAATATCTTCTTACTCATAACCTTGCATTTTGCATGTAATATTGCAATTGCCATGCCGCTTTAACAATAGGTTAAAATTATTGCAACAAACAAGCGATGTGGTCCCTCAACCACATCGCCATATTAAACTAAACCCAATATTATATATGGATAAACAACTCTGCTTTTGGCCTGCGCACTTTTGCAGCAGTAGCTAAGGCATCATCTTCGGCTCGAAAACCGATAGGAGCTATGACAGATGTTGTTAAGCCTAATTCTCTTAATCCCAAAATTTCGTCAAACCTGCCTGCTTCAAAGCCTTCCATGGGGCAGGCATCAATACCCAGGTCAGCTGCGGCGCTCAACAACACGCCTAAAGCAATGTACGCCTGCTTATGGTTCCAAACAATCTTAACATCCTCGGTCATGCGGTTAACATTATTGGTGATGTTGGTCTCGAAAGCTTCCAGGTTTGCACGATCAATGCCTCGGGTTGCAGCAATGCGGTCTATATATGTTTTTACGTAGGCGCTGTCCAAATTTGTCTCTGCAGCAAAAACTATAACGTGCGATGCTGTGGTTAACTGTTGTTGTCCGCGTGCTGCTTCGCGCAATTGCTCTTTAACTTGTGGGTTTTCAACAACTATAATGCGGTAAGCTTGTAAACCGGCCGATGACGGTGCCAGTTGTACCGCATCTAACAAAGCGTTTAATTGTTCGGCGGTTAGCTTTTTAATAGCATCGAATTTCTTGGTGGCGTAACGCCAGTTTAATTTATCTATAAGTGACATAATTTGCTTTCATTTAATTTCATTCAAAATTAAATGTTTAAACACACACCGTTGTCACACCATAGTAATTATAACTTTCCCTGATCTTTTAGTGCCTGCTTTTTAGTTTTAATATCGTCTTTAATGGCCCGTTTTTCCTGGCGGATCTGTTTACCCGTTTTGCCGGCAGGATTAATGGCATCTATCCGTTGCTGTTCTTCGTCCTTCAGCATTTTCTCTGTTTTCTGGACGACGGTATCCTTCTTACCAAATAAGCGTTGAAAGAAGTTTGGTTTTTTAGCCGGCTCGGGTTCCTGGATCATAGGTATAGCGGCATCAATATCATCATCATTAGGCGCGTTTAATATCTTACTTGCAGCTGCCGAATCTACCGTTGCAACCCTGCGGCGTTGGCTTTCTTTTAAATATACCGTGTAAAACCCATAAGAGCTGCTATCCGCCTGCGCAAAACCTTTGCCCATCATCATCCGGCCTAACGAGTTAAAGTAGTTTTCCAATCCCGGCCTCAAGCTGCCGTCAGGCTGAAAGGCGTATAGCCCGGCTTTTGGTCTGGGTACAATTTTAGCCAGGAATATACTCTCGCCCAGGGTTAATTCAGATGGCGACTTACCAAAGTAAAAATGAGCCGCTTCGCTAATGCCGTAAATGCCCGGCCCCCATTCTATAATATTAAAATACACCTCCAGCATCCTGTCCTTGGTCATGATGTTGTTGTTCTCTATCATCCAAACAATCAGGATCTCTTCTATCTTACGGGCCAGTGTCTTTTTACGGGTTAAGTAAGAGTTTTTAACCAGCTGCATAGATATGGTGCTGCCCCCGCGTTTAAACTTGTGTTCTTTAATATCTGTAACGATAGACTGCCGTAAAGCCTTTTCTACAAAACCGTGATGTTTATAAAAAGTAGGATCCTCCGCTGTCATAACCGCGTTGCGCAGGTAGGGCGACATTTCTTCTAACGGTGTATATTCCGGATTCTCTGGCCCTATTAGGTGCGGTCGCATGGGTTTGCCATTCTCGTAAGGCGTATAAACAAACGGCCTGGTTAATTTCCCCAGGTCTGTTTTTCCGTAAGCTGTTATCTTAAAATCGGGATCCTTATCCATCCTCGAATCAAATTTCAGGCTGTCGGGCTGTGCATTGTTCAAATAAAAATTAGCCGAATAGTTTAGCTTGCCGGCAACTTTAATTCCTTCTAACGTCTCAAACATCCCGGTAGGAAACGAATCGAAAATATCCTGTGCATTTTGCCAACCTGTAGTTACTTTAAGTTCGTAAATTTTAACCGGCTTAAGCGTGTATTTAATGAACGGATGCGCGCTCATTTTCTTTAAGTGGATAATCGACGAACTATCTAACGATACATAATTTGATCCTACAAAAAAATTAGCTTCGATAGAGCCATCCTGCACTATAATATTATTGGCCGCCAGCCCCGGTTGATTCACTAACAAGTTATGGGCGCTGCAATAGGTTTCTATCTGTGTTTCACCATCGCTGTGTTTAACGTTATTTAGCTTGATCGTCAGGTTATCAAAGTTTACACGGGCGTGAAATCGTTTTTCAATAAACGGGATCTCTACCTTTCCCTTTTCGGCATAAAGTTTAACATCTATCTCTTTATCGCTTGGGTGCATTGTACCGGCAAAATGCCAGGTGGCAACCGTATCATTTATCTTTATAGTCGATGTAAGGTCACCATCATCAATCTTCGCGGTTTGGGTAAGTAGTTTTAATTGCGTGCTATCATTGGTAAACGATACCAGGAAATTATCAACCGTTAAATTATCGGGGATCTTATAAAGTACTTGTTTTATCAAATTGTTCGCTAACACACTTAAATCAACCTTGGTATGTGTTTGGGCAGAGTCGGCCTTCTTCTTAAATAAGAAATCGAAGTTTTTAACCCCTTTTTTATCCGTAAGATTTAAATGCCCGTTAAGCAAATCAACATTTGCAAGCTTGATATTACCAAACAATAGCGGCCATAGTTTTATGCTTACATCAAAGTGTTTAATGTTTAATAAGCTGTCACGATTTTCGGGGACGATGGTAATATTCTCACATGTCACGGTAGTTAACCCTGTAAAATGTGCCGATGCTATTTGAAGGTCTAAATGATATAGTTGTTTGGCTTTGGCCTTAGCTTTGGCTATCTGGCTTTGTAAGATGGCCTCGCGTTTTGTATAAGCAATGTACCCGGATATAAGCAGGATAACCAATAAGGAAGCAGCAATAATAGCCGCCAGGCGGATGTATTTAGGATTAAGGCGACGCATCAAAGAATTTTTATCAAAACTAAACTAAATTGTATGGTTACAAACGTTAGGATTGGTAAAATGTTTCCTATGCTGCATAGACAGCTCCCTATTTAATTTGGCCACCTCTTTATTCCGGCAGTATCGTCGCAAGTAAGCCCGCTCTAAATGGCGAAGCTCGTGAACACCAAAGAGAAAAATAAATTCGTGAACAAACTCTCCGATAAGATGACTTATTAAAACTTCCTCTTAACATCACCCTGTTTATATTTAAACAGCTGATTATCAATGTATTATGGTTTGATTTTTAACTCCCTGCTTCGTATACTCTTATTTAACTTGTTAAACCTCTGGTTTTGTGCCCGGGTGCATTTGCCTTTAACAAGTATTAATGTCTAACTGCCTTTTACTGGCTTAATTTTTACCTGCAAAAAATCACACAGTTTTTCTATTGTTTCACACTTAAATGCTATTAAATCACACTTTAATTCCACAAAATCAGACGTTTTCAAGCGTTTGTACAGTGCATATTTTAAGCTAATATTCTGTTTATTAGTGTGTTATAAAAGAAAAAGTAAAAACTGCGAAATATTGCGTTTGATTTGCTCTTGCAGAGCGAGGATATACACAAATATAAGAAAAAGCAGGCTGTAAATCTTCAATCAGTGCAAATAAATTGCTTGTTAATGCGCAATATTATCACCGGGTACAATTATAATGCATCCGATTTATACACTTTAAAAAGACTTTTATGGCTTAAAATCAAAATGTGCCCATAGGCCAAGCCCCCAAGAGAGAACGAGCTGCGAGCACGTTCTTGCCTTACATATTCATCATATCATGGCCCATTTTCATCATAGATGGATTGATGCGCAGGTAAACCTGGAAACCGGTAGGTGCCGACCCATAATAAGTTTTTAAAGCCGATGGCGACACGTTTAAAGTGCCTTGTATACCTAAAGTAAGGTCGGTGTTTTTAGCGGAGCCTAACCTGTAATTTGTACCCAGCGTTATTGCATGAACGTTAAAGTTTGGGTTGGTTGGGAACGCGGTGTGCATATCCAACTCCTCTGCATCTTTCTGCACAAACTCATAGCGGCCATATATGGCGACGCGGCTAAGCTGCAGGTTGCTCTCTAATAAAATAGATGGTTGTGTTTTGCCATTGTCTGAGTAATGGTTTTGCCCGTATAACAATGTTGTGGCTACATAACTATCATTGCCCAACATTTTGGTGTGTATGGCCGATGCGGTAAAGCGGTTAACGTTTTGTAATGGCTCAGCTTCTTCGGGGCTATGGATCCAGCCATCAGATACCTGTAGGGCCCATTGCTTTGACGGATTGTATGACAAGCGCAGCGAATAGCTATCCAAATTCAGCTTATCAAAATTATACCTGAACTCGTCGGGCTCGCGGCCGGTAAAGGTTGATCCTTCTATTTTGATATACTTATACCTGAAACCTAAAGTAGTAACACCAAAAGCTATATGGGTAGCGTCCTGATAATGGTGGCCCAATGGTGCATTAGCATTACCCATTGAAGACAAACGGTGCATAAACATTGGCGGGCCTAAAGCCGGCTCGCCCGGGTAGCCAAACGAAACAGAAACGTCGGCATCTTTAGCTACACGTTGCGTATAGGCCACAACTAACTCTGCAAACAGATCGTGCGGGTGCTGGCGGTCAACCAGTTTATTGCCCTGGTATGATTCGCCGGTTTGGTATAATAAAGGGTATCCTGCCGCCCCAACTAAAAAAGGATCGAGCGAGAACATGGTGTTGATACTAAACAACCCATTGCTGCCAACCTTGGTTTGGGTCATCCCCATTATCATATTAGGTACATCAAACTTTGATCCGCCTCGCGGGCCCGATTGGTTATTGTATCTCGCGAAAAAGTTGCCATGTATCATGGTCATCCATTTTTTACCGTGGATCATGTAGGCATACATGGGCGATTCATCAGGCACCCACGAGGTACCCGAACCATCTCGGTTCATGGGCAGATCAAGCGAGAATTGACTGGTCATCATGGGTTTGCTCATATCCATGTTCATCATATCGTCGTCCATTTCAACACCATTCATCATGTGGGTATGGGGCTTTGTCCGAAGGACTCCTTTTGAGGCCTTTTTTGTAGTGTCGCTACCCATTTTCATGTTTTGCGCCGACGATGACATCGCTCCTAATAGTATAATTGCAATAATTATATTAAGTATTTTCATAAATGTCTGATTAAAAGATGTTAAATAAATTATACTCCACCCGTACCAAATAAGTATTAACACTTGTACGTATCATATTGTTATATAACGGGGTATGATAAGAGAAATCGACCCTTACCAAGCTATTAAATATCAACTGTACGCCCGGCGCAGCATCCAGGTAGCTTTGGCCATGCCCTGGATTTGTTTTACCCAATATTTCGGCATAAAGGTTAAGGTTTACCTGGTTATAGTTTTGGTAAACTTTAGGTAAAAGCAAATAACCCGCAGATAAACTATAACCAACAGCACTACTTGAATTTGCAACAGGTAATTTATATCCGCCATTATTATTAAA
>JACMRC010000100.1 GCA_014376655.1 Mucilaginibacter sp.
GCGCACAGTTTTAGCCGACCTGCCTGCCGATGCTGATTATATATACCTTAACGCTCAAATATTAGCCGTGGGACTGTACGAAAAATTTAGGTTTGTAGCCGAAGGCCCGCAGTTTGAAGAAGCGGGGATACAGCATTTTAAAATGGTGAAAAAATGAGTAAATTTGAGAAATTGCAATTGAAACTATTGTCAGGTAATGCTGATAATAATTTCAGTTTCGATGATTTGCGAAATATTTTGTTTCATTTTAACTTCATTGAAAGGACTACAGGTGGAAATCATAGAATATTTTACAGGGAAGGCATCGAGGAAATTATTAATATTCAACCCAATGGTAATAAAGCAAAACCTTACCAGGTTAAACAAGTAAGGCTGATTATTTTGAAATATAAACTGATGAGTGATGGAAAATAAATATGAAATAATTTTGTATTGGAGCAATGAAGATAATGCTGTAATTGCCGAGGTACCTGAATTAGCGGGATGTATGGCGGATGGCGTAAATTATACAGAAGCTTTAATAAATATAGAAATAGTTATTACGCAATGGATACAGACTGCCGAAGAATTAGGTAGAAATATTCCTTTTCCCAAAGGGAAGTTAATGTATGCTTAATGTTGATTTATTAAGATACAAACACCCTCACCGAATAATCCAGCGCTTCCTGTAATTTGCCATAATTAAGCCCGTGGAGCGCGTTTTGTGATTTAAGGTAACTTATCACGTTTTCGGTAGCGATGTTGCCTGTTAGGTCGTCTTTAGCCATAGGGCAGCCACCGTAGCCTTTAAGTGCACTGTCAAATCGTTTGCAACCGCTGTGGTAAGCAGCTTCTACTTTTTCATGCCAGGTATCCGGTGTACTATGCAGGTGTACCCCAAATTCTGTTTTAGGGAATTGGTTACTTAAATTAGAATATATGCTTTTTATTTGATCGGGCGTAGCAATGCCGATGGTATCTGATAACGCAATGATGTTAATGCCTTCATTAATCAATCGTTCCGTCCACTGTTGTACTATCTCCACGTTCCATTCATCCCCATAAGGGTTACCAAAACCCATGGATAGATAAACCAGCAACTCTTTGTTTTTATCAACACATAACCCTTTAATGCGCTTAACCGTTTCAAAAGCATCATTAACCGTAACGTTAGTATTACGCATTTGGAACGTCTCTGAGATAGAGAAAGGGTAACCGAGGTAAGTTATCGCCTCGTGTGTCGCGGCATCCTCAGCGCCCCTATAATTGGCTATAATGGCTAATAATTTGGACTTTGTATTACTCAGATCAAGCTGAGCCAGCACCTCTGCCGTATCCCGCATTTGCGGTATAGCTTTAGGTGACACAAAACTGCCGAAATCTATGGTATCAAAACCTACCTGCAAAAGCAGGTTAATGTAGCGCGCCTTTATATCGGTAGGTACAAAGTTGTGTAAACCCTGCATTGCGTCGCGGGGGCATTCGGTAAGTTTTATTAAAGCATCGGCCATTAATATGCAAGTTAGTCAGCTTTTGCCAACTGTTTATCTTTTTTAGGTAATTCTTCGCGCTTAAACCTGCGGATGATGAGCCTGCTGCCGCCATTATTAGCCAAATAATTACCTATCCAGTTAATAAACACAATTACCTTGTTACGGAAACCCAACAACGATACCAAATGCACAAACATCCATATTACCCAGGCAAAAAATCCCTGGAACTTTATTTTGCCCAAATCGGCAATGGCTTTGTTACGGCCTATAGTGGCTAATGATCCTTTATCTTTATACTTAAACGGAACGGTAGGCTCGCCTTTAATTAAGTTCATTATGTTTTTACCTGCCAATGTGCCTTGCTGTATGGCTACTTGTGCCACACCGGGGTGCCCCTTTGGCGTATCATCGGTTATCATTGCCGCGACATCGCCAATGGCAAATACGTTTTCAGATCCTTTTATGCGGTTAATTTCATCAACGCTTATGCGGTTACCGCGCTCAATAACATCTTTATTAATACCATCAGGCACAACGCCCATAACGCCGGCGCTCCATATCACATTTTTGGTTTTGATGGATTTACCGCCTTCAAACTTTATTACTTCGCCATCGTAGCTTTCAACTTTTACGTTCAGTAAAACCTCAACACCCATATCGGTTAAAAATTTTTTGGCCGCCTTTGATGCTTCGTCCGAGAATGGGCCTAATACTTTCGGTAAAAAATCAACCAGGTAAACTTTCATGTGGTTTTTCTCCAGGTCGGGATAATCGCGGGTAAGGATATGGTTACGCAGCTCCGCCAATGCGCCTGCAAGCTCCACACCGGTAGGGCCGGCACCAACCAGTACGAAGGATAGGTAAGGTTCTTTTTCTTCCTTAGTGGCCTTTAATGATGCCTCCTCAAGGTTCTGCAGGATAAGATACCTAAGGTTTAATGCCTCGGGAACTGACTTCATCGGCATGGCGTATTTCTCAATCTCTTTATTGCCGAAGAAATTTGTGGTAGATCCGGTTGCTATCACCAGGTAGTCGTAAGGGATGTCACCGGTTTCTGATTTGACTATGTTCTTTTCTGTGTCGATACCAGATACCTCGGCAATCCTAAACCTAAAGTTTTTCTGGCTGGCAAAGTTTTTCCGTAAGGAGAATGCTATTGATCCCGACTCTAAACTGCCGGTAGCTACCTGGTACAGTAATGGCTGGAATGTATGGTAGTTATGCTTATCCAGCATTAAAACATCAACAGGTTTATCTGCTAATTGCTTGGCTACTTCTAATCCGGCGAAGCCGCCGCCTATTATTACTACTTGTGGGAACTTTGATTTAGTTGAACTCATTTTATGTCCATTAGCGTAAAGGTTTAATCAATCTGTTTACACCGTGATAATTGTTTAAACACAAAAATCATTCCGCACCCGAAACTGAAAAAAGAATTTGTGAGCAACGTCATTTATAATAGGCTCGATGGTCATTTATTTTATAGTTAGGGAGCTATAGTTTTACAATTAGTTTACAACTTCTTTAAACAACATGACATGAAAAATTTAACATCAGACAAAGAGACACTATTAACCGATGCTCCCGGTCATTTACCAAATACCACCATGAAAGCGCTGGTATACCATGGACCCGGTAAAAAATCATGGGAAGACAAACCTAAACCAGTGTTAACAAAACCAACCGACGCGATTATAAAGATTTTGAAAACAACTATTTGCGGGACCGACCTGCATATTATGAAAGGCGATTTGCCCGAAGTTGCAGACGGAAGAATAATTGGCCACGAAGGTGTTGGGATTGTTGAAGAAGTGGGTACAGCGGTAAGTAACTTTAAAAAAGGCGATCATGTTATCATATCGTGCGTTACCTCTTGCGGTAAATGTTCATATTGCAAAAAAGGTATGTATTCGCATTGCGAAGATGGCGGATGGATATTGGGTTATATGATTGATGGCACACAAGCCGAATATGTACGGATACCACACGCAGATAACAGCCTTTATCCAATACCCGCCGGGTCTGACGAAGAAGCACTGGTAATGCTGAGCGATATATTACCAACAGGCTTTGAATGCGGCGTTTTAAACGGGCAGGTAAAACCGGGCGATGTTGTGGCTATTGTTGGTTCGGGCCCTATAGGTATTGCAGCGTTATTAACAGCGCAATTTTATACCCCTGCGGAAATTATTATGATAGACCAGGACGATAACCGGTTAAACGTAGCTAAAACCTTTGGCGCAACCCATATCATTAATAGTGGTGTTGAAGATGCTATAGAAAAGATCAAGGTGCTAACGGATGGCAGGGGCGTAGATGTGGCCATTGAGGCTGTAGGTGTACCGGCTACCTTTGAGTTGTGCCAGGAAATTATAGCGCCGGGTGGGCATATAGCCAATATTGGCGTGCATGGCAAGAGCGTTACCCTTCACCTTGAAACCCTTTGGTCTAAAAACATAACCATTACTACGCGACTGGTTGATACAGTTACAACACCGTTGTTGCTTAAAACGGTGCAATCCAAAAAAATTGAGCCTAATAAGCTTATTACGCATCGTTTTAAACTTGACCAGATAATTGAAGCGTACGATGTGTTTGGAAACGCGGCTAAAGAAAAAGCCTTAAAAGTGATATTAGAAAATTGAGTGTGAGTGGTTGAAAAGTTACCGACTGATAACCGGCAAGAAAAAGGCCGCCTCGTGTAAACGGGCGGCCTTTTATATTTATGCTGATTTGAGACTATCTCAAATCTTTCTTTCCAAAATCGATAATTACCGGTGTAGCGATACAGATTGATGAATATGTACCGAAACAAACACCAATTAACAACGAGAATGAGAAGCCACGTAAAACGTCGCCACCGAAGATGAACAATACAATTAATACGAACAACACGGTTAAAGCTGTAATAATAGTACGGCTTAGGGTGCTGTTGATTGCGTTATTGATAACTTCTTTCGAATCGTCATTTTTTGAATGATGTAAATGTAAGAATTCGCGGATACGGTCAAACACTACCACGGTATCGTTAATAGAGTAACCAATTACCGTCAATATAGCAGCGATAAATGTCTGGTCGATATCAAGGAACGGAAGCACAGTTTTAAATAACGAGTAGAATGATAATACCATCAACGCATCATGCGCGGTAGCCACCATAGCCGCTAAACTGAACTGCCATTTACGGAAACGAATTAAGATGTAAGCAGATATAACCAGGATAGCAAATAATACCGTCCATACTGCCGATTTTTTCAAACCATCAGCAACAGTAGCCTGTACTTTTTGCGAGCCCAGGATGTCTTTTGATGTAGCATGGGTTATTTCTTTTGTATTAAGCGCTTTTAATAAGGTATTTCTAACACTATCATCAGCAGTTGTCGAATTTTCTTCGATCAAATAGTTGGTAGTAATGCTTATTTTATCGGTGCCTAAAGTTTTAACCTGTGTACCATGGCCTAATACACCTTCAATAGCGTTACGCACATCATTGTCAGTAGCTTTATTCGGGAAGTGCATAATGTAGGTACGGCCACCCTGGAAATCTACAGCATAGTTAAAGCCTTGTACAAACATTGATA
>JACMRC010000005.1 GCA_014376655.1 Mucilaginibacter sp.
ATAAGCTGATGATGCAGGTTGAGGACAGGTTGTTGCGTGTTATTCTTGATATCTTTAACAACACAGCCGTGGGTGTGTGCGAAGGCCAGCAGTTGGATATGGATTTTGAGGTTCGTAACGACGTAAAGATCGATGAGTATATTTATATGATCCGTCTTAAAACTGCTGTGGTATTGGGTGGCGCGTTAAAAATAGGATCGATATTAGGCGGTGCCGATATGAGGGATGCTGAATTGATTGCTGAGTTCGGCGAAAATCTTGGTTTGGCTTTTCAATTACAGGATGACATCCTGGATATATACGGTTCGCCCGAAAAATTTGGCAAACAGGTTGGCGGTGATATCATATCTAACAAAAAAACTTACCTGCTAATAAAAGCTTTGGAATTGGCAAATGCTGATCAAAAAGTCGAGCTAACCAAATGGGTAAGTGCTACAGAATTTGACCCGCAGGAAAAAGTAGAAGTTGTTACCGCTATTTACAATGCTGTACAGGTAAGGCAACATGCCGAAACTACCATGCACAAGTATGCAGACAAAGCTTTCGAAGCGTTAGAAAAGATCAATCTTCCCGAAGAAAACAAACAATACCTGCGCGACTTCGCAGATAGTTTGATGGTGAGAGAATATTAGTACCTTTAGGTATGAAAAACCTAATCACCCTTATCTTCTTAGCTGTAGGTAGCTATAATACGCCCGGATTTGCCCAGGCAAAGTCTCAAGAGCTTGTTATTACAGAACCGTCTCAACCCTCTGTGTATAAAAACCTTCTTTATAAAGAATCTGTTTCTGTTTATAAACGAATAGACACCTATCCTGTTTACACCGGTGGCTTTAGTGCGCTTCAAGACTTTTTAAGAAAAAATTTAAAAGCCGACGGAGAAACCGGCCGCGTTATTGCCACTTTTGTAATTGAGAAAGACGGCGCCGTAAGTAATATAGAAGTCGTACGTAGCTTTTCAGATAAAGCCAAGGCAGAGGCATTAAGAGTTATAAAATTGATGCCCAAATGGAAGCCCGGTATTGATAAAGGTAGGATTGTGAGGGTGCAATTTACAATACCAATTTCTTTTCCAACGCTATAGATACCGACCCTGTTGTTATTTAGATTTATTAATGTAGTATATTTATATCTACTTAATAAGTCGGTTTATGAAAAAGGCGCTATTGATCCTTATCGTTATTTCATTTACGCTTAAAATAAAAGCGCAAACTGTATCCTATCAAAACTCCACCATACTTGAAAATGCCGATACCATGCCCGAATACAAAGGCGGCATGGATGATTTCTACTATAAATTAAGTCAAATCCATTATACCTTTTTAGACAGAATGTACGGCTGCCAGGGCCGCGTAACTTTAATGATGGTTGTTGAAAAAGATGGCACCTTAAGCAACCTTAAAGTAGTAAACGGACTATCTGAAAAACAGGATGAAGAAATACTGCGGGTAGTGCGCCGTCTTAGAAAATGGAAACCGGGTACAGCTAACGGCCAACCTATGCGCGTACTATGTTCGGTACTTATTGATTTTAAGCTGATAAAGTCTTAAATTAAGCCCAAATTAACTACTCACAATTATGCGTAAGTTCCTCGCACTGGCTGCAGTGCTCCTGTCATCCCATTTATATGGCCAAAACGAAAACAATACCGTATTTACCAGTGGTGGCAAACTGAAACCCGAACAGGCTATCATGGACATCAGGCATTATACCATCGCCTTAAATGTCGACTTTAATAAACGGTCAATCGGCGGTTATACTACAATCGACCTAATCACTGCGAAACCCACCAAGGTATTATTGTTTGATTTGCTCAGCGTTTATAATGTAAGTAAAGTTACCTTAAACAACAAATTGGTAGCTTTTGAACTTAAAGACAATTTCCTGACCATCAATCTTGAAAAAGAATTACCTGCAGGCAAAGTATATGTAAAAGTTTGGTACAGCGGCATCCCTCCAATTGCTAAAAGACCACCCTGGGATGATGGGTTTATCTGGACAACAGATTCAACCGGGCATCCATGGATGGCCATTACAGCCGAAGCTGCCGGTGGTAAACTATATTTCCCCTGTAAAGATCACCCATCTGACGAGCCGAACGAAGGTGTCGATATGCTGATAACAGTACCTAAAGACCTGGTAGTTGCCGGGCCCGGCTTATTGCAAGGCGTTAAAAAAAGCGGTGCTACTGCTACTTATCATTGGAAAACAAATTATACCATCAACAACTACAGCATTATTTTTAATGTTGGCGATTATTCAGTGGTGACTCGTAATTATACAACCATAAATGGCAATAAAGTACCAATGCAGTTTTACGTTTTAAAAGAACACCAGGCAAAAGCCGCGCACCACCTGGAAATATTGGAAAAAACTGTACACGAGCAGGAAAAATACTTTGGCGAATACCCTTGGGTTAAAGAAAAAATAGGAATTGTAGAAACATCGCATCTGGGTATGGAGCATGAAACTATGAATGCCTATGGTAATAAATTCCGCTACACCAAAGTAGGCGGCGAAGATTTTGACGGACTGATGCACCACGAGTTCGGCCACGAATGGTGGGGCAACAAAGTAACTGCCGCAGATTGGGCCGATTACTGGATACATGAAGGGATAAATACCTTTGGAGATGCCCTGTTTATACGGGAGTTTGAAGGTGAAGCGGCCTATATTAAACATTTTCAAAATACAAGCAAGGGCTTTGGCAACAAAATCCCAATTGTAAGAGGAAAAGACATTGATGAAGAATCGGCTTATAATGGCGATATATATGGTAAAGGCGCTTTTTTCATGCATACCCTACGCTATATAATGGGCGATAGTTTGTTCTTTCCCACTTTGAAGAGTTTTGTTACCAACCCTAAATTCACCTACGATAACCTGGTTACCACTATTGATGTACAGCAATATTTCAGCAAGGCAGCGGGTAAAGATTTAAAACCCTTATTTGATCTGTTTATCTATTCTGTTAACAAATTGGAAATCTCTGTAAAGGCGCAGCCGCGCAATATGTATTTAATTCAGCTGCAAAATATAGATATACCTTTACCTGTTGACATCACTTTAGACGGTGTTACCAAACGATACACTGTCGACAAAAAAGGTATCAAATTAACAAGCACCACAACACCTGTTATAGACCCGGATATGTTTTATTTGAAAAAGATAACGACGGAATAATTAGTATCAGTTTTTTTACAGCCGTTGTAAACTATTATGCTAAAAAGAATTAGCATATTTAGTCAACCAATACTAAACTGATTTTATGAACCCCAAAAAGCTATCCCCTACTGCTTCGGCGGTTGGTAAAAATTCGCGTCGTACATTCATCAAAAACAGTGCAACCCTCGCAGCTTTGGTAGCCGCCGGTCCGCTTGTAAAAATGTCGGCATTTGCAGCTAATAAATCATCTAAAGAATTAATGAATGGGTTGCAGGTAGGCATGGCATCTTTTGCCGATGAAGGTGTTGACACAGTATTGGATATCCTGCAAAAACGTGGCGCTATAAATACCATTTTCTTAAATACATTTACTTATGGCGATGGCTTA
>JACMRC010000101.1 GCA_014376655.1 Mucilaginibacter sp.
CCGCGCGCTCCTCGGCACTGTAATAATCTTCTTTAACGTAGTAGCCTGCAAAATCGGTAACCTCATCAACAAACTTACCTTGTTTGTTAACCAAGGGAACGTCTTTACCAGCCTCGTCCTTCACCATTACGGCAGGTACGCCAGCTTCTTTGGCTACCCGGAAGTCATCCGCGCCAAAGGTTGGGGCAATATGTACTATACCTGTACCATCCTCGGTGGTAACAAAATCGCCCGCTATAACACGGAAGCCGTTTTCAGCAAGATCGGCATTGGTTACATACGGCATTAATTGCTCGTAGTGTAGGCCAACTAATTCAGATCCTTTGTGTGTGCCTTTTATTTCCCACGGGATGATCTTATCGCCGACTTTATAATCAGCAAACGAAGTATTTTCAGCATCGGCTTTAAATAGTTTAGCAACCAGATCTTTAGCCAATACAACCGTGATAGGATCGAAAGTATAAGGGTTAAAGGTTGCTATTTTAACATAGCTTATCTTTTCGCCAACAGCTAACGCGCTGTTTGATGGCAAGGTCCACGGTGTAGTGGTCCAGGCTAAAATAAACAGATCAGTGTTAATGTCGCTATATAAAAACTCCGAATCCTTATCGCGTTTAACTTTAAACTGCGCGGTAATGGTGGTATCCTTTACCATTTTATAAGTACCCGGCTGGTTAAGCTCGTGCGAGCTTAAGCCGGTACCCGATTTTGGCGAATAAGGCTGTATGGTATAGCCTTTATATAAAAATCCTTTATCGTACAATTGCTTTAGTATCCACCAAAGCGATTCGATATAGTTGTTCTCGTAAGTAACATAAGGGTGTTCCAGGTCAACCCAGTAGCCCATCTTTTCGGTAAGGTCATTCCAGATATCGGTATAGCGCATAACCTCCTTGCGGCAGGCATCGTTATATTCTTTAACGGTAATTCTTTTGCCGATGTCTTCTTTAGTTATTCCTAAGGCTTTCTCTACAGCCAGCTCAATAGGGAGGCCGTGGGTATCCCAGCCGCCTTTGCGTTTAACCTGGTAGCCTTTAAGGGTCTTGTAACGGCAAAAAATATCCTTAATGGCGCGGGCCATAACATGGTGAATGCCCGGCATGCCATTAGCACTTGGCGGGCCTTCATAAAATGTATACGGGTTATCGGCAGGGCGGCTGCTAATGCTTTTTTCGAAGATGTTATGCTTCTTCCAAAACGCCAGCACAACTTTGCCTGTTTCCGATAAATTTAACTGCTTATATTCCTTGTACATTATGCTACTATACCTCAAATTTTAGAGGTTGCAAAAATAGGTATTTTACAGCGTAATACATACATTATAAGACGAAATTTCAGGGTTTCCCCTTTTACAATTTAATGGTAACGCTTTACTAACAACACAACCTGCTGCCCTTAACCGGTTTATTACATTCGTGACACCTAAGATCCCATCGCGAGAACTCATTTTTATTTAAATAGCTGTATATCAATGATTTAATATAAAAAGCGTTGACGAGCGTGCGAATTAGGCTGACAGGCCGCATTAACCTTGCCTGCCGGCCCATTTTTTAAGACCCATATATAGGCTGCCTACCGCAATTTACCACACGCTATCACACTATATCACGCGTTTATTACACGTTTTCACGCGTTTGTTACACTATATCACGCGTTTATTCCACGTTTTTACGCGTTTTTACACTGTTATTACGGTAATTTTTAAAGCAAAAAATTGATTTAAATCACTGTAAATCAATCAATAAAATAAAAATTAAATTTTTTTAGCGGCCGGTTTATGGCGGCATTTTGTAAAACTCCGGAATCCGCTTAGGTGCCTTTGTGGTGTACAAATATACCGAAAACAAGGCGAAAAAACAATACCGCACCTGCAATTATCACAGTTATTTATAAGCTGTATTTAATTGAAACTGCAACATTTACTTAACTTTTTAGGCTGTACGCATTAAATTTCTGCTATTTAAGCTTTGGTATAAAGCTATTCATCACCTTTTTAAGGTAGGTAAAATCATTGCAAAATTTTAAACGCGATACCCTTGACTAACTTTTTATTAACTCACCTGCTTCAAAAAATATTTATATTTGACCGTATGACAATGAAAAACATAGCACTTTTGGCCGGCGGCTTTACCGGCGAATACGAGGTATCATTAAACAGCGCTAAAAATATAGCCGCTAATTTAGATAAGACCAAATACAACGTTTACACCATATTAGTTAACCGCGACCGTTGGTTTTATGAGGATAGCAGTGAACGTTTTGACATAGATAAAAATGATTTCAGCCTGACCGTAAAAGGCGATAAGATAAAATTTGACTTTGCCTTTATTACTATACATGGCACACCTGGCGAGGACGGTAAAATGCAAGGTTACCTGGACCTTGTAAACATCCCTTACAATACGTGCGATGTTACCACATCGGCCATTAGTATGAATAAGGCTTATACTAAAACTATTGTACATGGCATACATGGATTGAACACGGCAAAATCAATGCGGTTGTTTAAGAACGATGGGCACGATGTTGCTAATATCGCGGCAGCTTTAAAGTTCCCGTTGTTTATTAAGCCTAATAATGGTGGTAGCAGTGTGGGTATGAGCAAGGTTTATACGGTTGCCGAGCTTCCGGCTGCTCTTACAAAGGCTTTCCATGAGGACGACCAAATATTAGTTGAGGAGTTTATTAAAGGACGCGAGTTTAGCCGTGGCATTGCCCGCTTGCATGGCAAAATAACCGTACTACCTGCTACCGAGATCATCACCAAAAAAGATTTTTTTGATTACGAAGCTAAATATTCGGATAACGAAACTAAAGAAATTACGCCTGCCGATCTAACCCCACAAAAAGATGCCCAGATAGCCGAAATACTAACTGAGGTTTACCTGCGCCTTAACTGTAAAGGCATGGCAAGGATTGATTTCATCTTATTGGAGGATACGCTTGATTTTTACTTCATCGAAATAAACACCACGCCGGGCCAGTCATCGGCCAGTTTGATACCGCAGCAGGTTAGGGCAGCGGGGATGAGCGTGCCCGATTTTTATGGGGAGCTGATAGAAGGAAATATGTAGTTTAAGCTCTTTGTTTTGTTTCACAAAATGTCAGTACATTTATAATTGATTTTGACTCATCTATTTGGTAAGCAATTAATTGTGAATTAGTTGGTTTTGGTGGCGTAAAATAATCTTTTTGAAACAAGATGAAATAATTTTTCTCATATTAAAACGTGAGTAACAACCTTAAATAAACCTTATAAGACCAATTAGAAAAGCTTTCTGATAGTGAAATCCATGAAAAAATGTTTAGTTTTTCTTATATATTTTATCACTGGATTGACGCGTGTTAACGCGCAGGAATCACGTGTTTTCACACAAAAACTATCGGATTCTACCCAAAAAGCACAATTGTTTTTACCAAAAGAAAGTGTCTTTCTGTTTTTTGACAAAACTAATTATAATATAGGCGATACAGTTTGGTTTAAAGCGGTAATTACTGTTGGTGGTAATCACCAGCTATCTGAGTTAAGCAATGTATTGTACGTTGAGTTAATTGATAACCAGGACTCAATAATCAAAAGGTCAATTTTATATGCATCGCATGGTTTAGCCTTTGGCGATTTTACTGTTAATGCCGACTGTTTGCCAGGAACATATAGGGTACGTGCTTATACTAAATTTATGCTCAATAGCGGTCATGATCTTTTTTTTACTAAATCGCTTCCATTTGTCGATAAGCCCCAAGCAAAGCCAGGCTTAGGGGTATCACCAACCAAAGTTTCATTTTATCCAGAGGGTGGAGCGTTAATTGAAGGCATAAGATCAAAGGTCGCTGTTAAAGTTTCGACAGCAGATAGGCCGATTGATGCCATAAGAGGAATTGTGGTTGACGACGAGAAAAATGAAGTAGCCAACTTCACAACCGGGTCAAATGGTTTTGGGGTATTCGCAATAAGCCCAGTGAAAGGCAAAAGTTACAAGGTGCTAGTTAAGCAGGACGTAAAAATGCTTGTCAGTGATTTACCGCCTGCAAAACCATCTGGTTTTACGCTAACGGTAAATAGCCTCTTAAATGATAGCGTCTATGTAAACATATCAGGAAAATTAGCATTTACAGAAACCCGGCCAGGCTATAAAGTTCGCATTATTGCACATTCAAAGGGTGAAATCTATTATAGTGCCGAAGGAATTTTTAGTGGGAAAACTATTAGATGCATAATACCAAAGAAAAATTTACCACCCGGCATAATACAAGTTGGTTTAGTTTCGTCAGCAGGCGAAACACTGTCATTAAGAAATATTTTTATTAAAGGAGATGACAAACTATCTGTTGAAGTAAAAAATGAGGATAACAAAGGGAACGTTACCAACGAAATTATTGTTAAAAATAGCGCCGACCAATTGGTGGATGGTAGTTTCGCTATTGCTGTTTTAAAATTGGATGATGTATTGAATACAAATCCAGATATTAACCAGGGTATTTATGAGATGGTGGAGCTAACATCAAATTATAATAGTGATATTGTTAATGCCGCAAATTATTTACATGCCGATAATCGGAAATCGGAAAGCGAACTTGACCTTTTAATGCTCACGCAGGAGCAGTTTAAATATAACTGGGGCAGCAAAAACTTAACCTATACAGACAGCCCAACCTATCTGCCTGAAAAAACACTATCAATTAATGGAGTTATAAAAACAGCTAACGGCAAAATAGTTAATGGGGCTAAGGTATCGTTATATGCATTGGCCGCTGGGCTGAAATTAGATACTATAACTAACGACCAAGGTTATTTTAGTTTCGCCGATCTTGATTTGGCAGATAGCACAAAGCTGTTAATCAGCGCAGAAAAGAAAGGAATAAGAGATTTGAATATTTATGTCGCCTTGCCGGAATACCCTACGGTAAATGCCTTTACTCAGGCGGATAGTTCTGGAAGTGATAATTCATTTTACCCAAACAAGTCAAATCCAAAAAATAAAGGTGAATTAAGATCTATTCCGATGCAAAGCACAACCCATGTTTTGAAGGAAGTGAAAGTAAAAGGAAAAAAAAGTGTCAAACCGGATATTAGTAACAAGTATGGCACGGATTCTCCATATACTATCTCCGGTAAAGATCTTAATGAACTCGGTCCGCTTTCTATAGGTTTAAGAAGCAAAATACCTTTTGTATTATATAGAGAGGGTATTTTATATTCTTTGAGAGCGCCCGGCTTGCCACTGCATATTGTTATTAATAATTTCGAAATCAGCCCAGATGAAATAGACAATTATGTTAGTACTGATGATGTGCAAGACGTTAAAATATTACATGGCTTTACTTATAAACTATATTACGGCATACCTTATGACGCAGCAAAGCACGATGTGGACGATATTGTATTGATAACTACTAAAGCGTACGCCGGTACTTCAAAAACAACTAACAGCTTAAAGAAATTGCTTTTAAAAATTTCCGATGAAGTCGGCATCGTGAGAGAAAAGCCATTTTATACGAATTCAACTCCATCAAGTAAATTGAGTTTTTATTTCCCCGGCTATACCAGGCAACACACTTTTTCTGCTACTTCAAGTAGTAAAACTATTTATTGGAACCCTAATGTAATCGTTAATAAAAATAGCGAACCCTCTTTTTTATTTAGGCCAAACGGAAAAGGAACTTATCTGATTAAAATAAATGGCATTGATTTAGAAGGAAATATAGGCGGTTTGACTTATACCTTTAAGGTGGAGTAATTCTCACTCTCCCGGATGATAACTCTTCTCCACATGCTTTAAAACATCAGCCTTATAAAACAGCACATCTTTAAATTTTCCATTGATATAGCCATCTGCCTGGTCGGTAAAATGTTTTGACTTTGGATCGAAAGACTGTCCGCCGGTCATAATGGACCGGGCTTTTACCTTCGGCCCAAAATCAACAACAGCAATAAAGCTGTTACCCGAGTAGCCATAACGTTTCTTGGTATCAACGGTGCGGCTTACAAACGATGGTAGCTCGCCAAAGGCTGATGATACCTGCCCCACCGGGATGCTTGACGTGTTATCATCAAACACACCATTAGCCGGGCGTTGGTAGCGATTGATATCGCCCCATTCGGTTTTCCAGGTGCCGTAGCGGGTGGTAAGATTCTGTACACTTTCGGTAAACAGGTTTACCAATTGCTTAACGGTCATGCCTTTCAGCGTAGCGTCTAAACGCTCAGTTTGATAAGTGCCGTATTCGGATGATTTTGCGCGGGGCATGGCAAGAATAATGTTGTTTCCCCATTCAACCCCCAACGTAGTAGCTACCGAGTGTATGGCAGATCGCTTATCCCACTGCTGTAATATTTTTATTGGCTCTGCAAGGCTTGATTTTGTCGCATCGTCAGCTTTATCATACGCATTAAATAAAGCAGGTAACAGCACATCAAATATGCTTAGGTATTTATCATAACCTTTGGCTATCAAGCCATCCATAGTAACCTTTTTAGCATCATCCAATAGCTTTATGGCATTTACTGCCCTAAAGTTTTGCCCGTCGGGAGCCATATAGGCCGGATACCGGGTTTTATCGGGACTGCTTTTGCCTGACGAGGTGTAAGGGGTGGAGTTGCAATTCTCTATCCAACCAGTCGCAGGGTTTACAACCTGTACAATTTCTTTTAGGGGATGCATGCCCTTCCATTCGGTTGCAGCCAACCAGCCATCAACAGGTTGTGTCCAATCCAGTTTCGGGTCGCGTTTAGGCATAAAGTTGCCATACCAAAAAACAATGTTGCCTTTATCATCAGCGTAAACAGTATTATTTGTTCCATTTGATAATAAGTCCAACGCCTTTTTATATTCGCCTAAATTATTGGCTTTGGTTATCAGCCATGATTCTAACAGTGCGTTGTACGATTGATTGTTGGCTTTGAGTGCTAACCATTTGCCATCGCGGCTACCCAATACCGGCCCGTGGTGGGTGTAATAACCTGTTATTCCTTTAGGCGTTACTTTATCACCGTCTTTTACATAGATGGTTAATTTACGTTCAGTAATGGGTTTTAGTACGCCATTGTATTCGTAATACCACTTGCCATCTTTCTTGCTAACCTTTTCGGCGTACAGGTCGCCAACATCGGCATTGCTTGATGTGTGCATCCAGCCGCAATGCTGGTTAAAGCCTTGGTAAACAAAAAACTGTCCCCAGGTTACTGCGCCATAGACGTTGAGCCCTTCGTTACTTACCAACTGCACCTCATCCCTAAAATAAAAAGGCACATGCGGATTGATATACAGCATAGCATGTCCCGAAGCTGTTTTGGCCGGCGATAAAGCAAACCCATTAGAGCCAATCTCGCGCTCGTCCAACAATTCCTGCGGTGAGGTTATTTTATGCGGTTTTACAGCGCCGGTAGCCTGTCCCGTGCCGGAGTAAAAGGTTTCCGTTTCCCTTAAAGTTAATCCTGCGGTAACGGTAGCATTTACGCTTCCATCGGTAAACATGAGGGCATACCATGGCTCGTAATGTTTAAATACTTTAGGCCGTACTTCGGGATGCTTGTACAGGTAATAGTTAATGCCATCGGCAAATGCGTTCATCAGTTTTTTAAACCACAGGGGCGAGGTTTGATAAGTTTTTACGGCGTAGGCGGTGTCGGTTATCATTTGTAACTGTACATCGGTGTATAACACGCTTGCGCCATCAGCTTCGGCCTGGCGGCCTAACTGGTACAGGTAATTGCGCTCTACGCCCTGGAAATTTTCCTCACATTGGTGGTACATCAACCCAAACACTACCGAAGCATCTGTAGGTCCGTAGATATGCGACACACCCCAATTATCTTTAATAATGGTAACTGTTTTAGTTTGTTGCTTATAGCGGGAAATCTCGGCAAGGGTAAATTTCTGTGCAACTGCCAACACTGGGAGCAGCAAAAATAAGAAACCAGTTAAATTTTTCTTCATAGCAAAATAGCGAAACCTAATTTAGCTATTTTGTATGAATTTATTAAAGCGATTTACTGCAACTCTGCCTGCTGCACAAAATCATAATGCTGGGTAGGTTTCTTAAATGTAAATAACCACCAGGCATTAATTTTAAGGCAGATGTTATAGACAAGTATCGGTATAATTACCCCCAGGGCCCAGGTTAATAGAAATAATGCCGGTATGTAATTGATCTTTAAAATGCTTGTTAATCCTATCCGCACAAAGTTCATGGTGATTATTTGCATGCAGTAGATGAATAGTGAATGATAACCTACCACGCGGAAAAATGAGAACCAGCGGTACTTCTGTAACAGGAATGAAAAGCTGATAGATACTGCGCAGCCTATTAAAGCTTCAAGCATGTAAAGCCATGGTAACTGATGTTGTACGTAGTTTATTCCATCAATACCGCCGTGTAAATTGTATTCGGCGCAGATGTATTGCACTATAACAAACATAACAGCAAGTGGGAAGAAGATCTTCCACGAGGTGAATTTCTTAACATAAACATCATTAAAAAATATTTTCGAGATCAGGTCGCCAAGGGCGAAGAAAAAATAGAACTCGCAAACATCGGCAGCCATGCCAATATTTATATTATTGATTTGTACGTAACCGGCAATAGCAAACAATACAGCACCCAGTATTAATTGTGTAAACGGTTTTGTCTTTAAGTTATATTTAAGTACCGAATAGATTATGCCGATAAAGAACAAAGCATTCAGATACCATAAATGCCCCATTTGCCGGGGATTAATAAACAGGTTTATAAAGTTTTGTGTAGCAGTATGTATGTCGCGCGAACCGGCGAAGGATAGCGCTATCTCTGCACATCCCCATACTACCAACGGGTATAAAATGTTGTTGGTGCGATTTGTTAAATAGGCTGCCAATCCTCTTTTTTCTAAACTGCGGGATATTAATGTGCCCGAAACAATAAAAAATAACGGCATCCTAAAGCCCCATAAAAACGTGCCTATATAATTTATAACCGGGAAAGCAGCCATGTTTACACCATGATCTTCCAACATAAAAAAGGCATGCCCGTAAGACACCAGTATTATGCTTATACCCTTATCATAATCAAGCCATACAAACCTTTTTTCCTGTAGTATAAAGTCTGTATTTAATATATTCCATTTTTTGGTTTTAGCTTTTGCCATGATAGGGGATTACACGTAGTAAGGTTTTATATAACCTGTTTAAACATAAAGATAAACTGCTCTGTAATGGTATAGCCAATTTTGTTGTAAAATTTAAAAGATGGCATATACTTGTTGGTCATGAGTACTAATATCTCTAATTTATTGTCGTTAGCATAATTATTGCAATGATCCATCAATGTTTTCCCGTAGCCCATGCGTTGTTTATTGGGGGCTATAAAAAATTCGTCGATAAATAATTGCCGGTTTGTCCACCAGGTTTTTTTATGTGCCAGTACAGCGCCAACAGGTTCGTTATCATCATATAAAATAAAGCCGGCAAAATGCAGATTATCGGCATATTCAGCCAGGTATTGTTTTGATTTTTCGGGTGTCCAGTTATAATTCCAGGGCGGTGCGTTATAGGCTGTTATAAATATGCCGATGCATTCGTCAAGGTTAGTCGCAGTAATAGGATGTATCTCCATTTAGTTGTTTACTTTTTGTTTTTTATTGGCCAGCTCATTTAAATTTTGCTGTAAAAGCGAGGCCAGTGTTTGCACGTTAGGATGCTCTAACATAGAACGATGATCGCCGGGTACTTCAAACACGTCAACACCATGTTTTGCAAATCTTGTCCAGCCTAAATATTTAGTATCGTCAACATAATGAACGGATATTTTAGCCCTGAAAAGCAATACTTTAGCGTTAAACGACGTCATTTTATGGTTATTAAAAGCTATAAGGTGTTTTACCTGTATCTTTTTTATCTGCTCATAAAAAGCTTCAGTTTCTTTTTTCGACAGGTTCTGCGATGGTAATTTATACTCATCCTTAGCCAGGTTAGATTTTATAAAGCTTACCAGCTTAGGTGCATTCCTTTTAATTTTTTTTGGTAGTACTTTATACCATCGTTTCTTTTCAAAACGCTCCGAATCAGTATCAAACATGATGAGCGTATTTGCGTCTTTACCCATCGCGTCAAGCATTTTTTGTATCTCTACAGCTACATATCCACCAAACGAATAACCGCCCAAAATATACGGCCCGTCAGGATTGTGCCTTAAAATTTCCTGTAAGTAATCTTCGGCAATAGCCTGCATGTCATCCATTGGCTCGTCAACACCATTAAGCCCGCGCGCCTGCAGGCCCCAAATTGGCTGATCCTCATCAACCGTGTTAACAAGTGTGCTGAATTTTAAAACGTTCAATCCCTCGCCATGAATAATATATAAAGGTGGTTTAGTTCCCGTAGGTTTTATAGCTACCAAGCAAGTATAGCTTGCTTCATCAATAACCTTATCGCCATCTATAAATCGCGCTAACGACCGAATATCAGGGTATTGAAACAATACAGCCAACTGTAAATTATGGCCGGTTTTATTTTTAAATATTGATAGTATCTGCGCTGCAATGAGCGAGTGACCACCTAATTCAAAGAAATTGTCGTCTATCCCCAAACCTTTAATGCCCATGCAGTCCTGCCAAATGGCTGCTAAAGTTTTTTCTGTTATGGTGTAGGGCGATGCTTTCGTTGCATTATCTATCGGGGCTTCAACATCTGGTAATATATTACGGTCTATTTTGCCGTTAGAAGTCAAAGGTAATTCGGTAAGCCCTATCCATACCGCGGGCACCATATAGTGCGGCAATTTTGTTTTGAGGTATGATGTCAGGTTCTCTTTATTAAAACTACCGTTTGATACTACATAACCTATTAAACGTTTTTTCCCTTCTGGGTCGTTTTTGGCTAATACCACGGCACTTTGCACCAAATCGCAAGCATTTAGTACGCTTTCAATCTCGCCAAGCTCTACCCTGAACCCCATTATCTTTACCTGGTTGTCTTTGCGGCCTATAAACTCCATGTTCATATCGGCGCGCATACGGCCCAGGTCGCCGGTGCGGTACATCATACCACCCAGGCTTTGGTTAAAAGGATCGGGAACAAACGCGGCATCGGTTTTTTCTTTATCACCGGCATAGCCGCGGGCCACGCCAACACCACCTATATACAGATCGCCAACAACACCAACAGGTACCGGCTGTAATTCGTCATTTAATATGTAAAAAAAGTTATTGTCTATCGGTTTGCCGTAAGGAATGCTCCTCCAATCGGCATCTGTTTTTATCACC
>JACMRC010000102.1 GCA_014376655.1 Mucilaginibacter sp.
CGAATCAGCTTTAAGAACATTTACTCAAAATATTTTCCTGGCGATGGGTTGCAGCGAAGAACACACGCAACTTGCAGCCGATGTATTGTTACTGTCTGATTTGCGGGGCATTGATTCGCATGGTGTTGCCCGGTTAACGGGGTATATCCGCCTGTGGGAGAAACAACGCATTAACCCTACACCCAACATCCGGATAGTACATGAAACGCCAACCACCGCCACTATTGATGGTGACGCAGGTCTTGGTTTGGTGGTGGCTCCGTTCGCTATGCAAGTAGCTATAAAAAAAGCCGAGCTATATGGTTCGGGATGGATTTCTATCCGCAACTCTAATCATTTTGGCATTGCGGGTTACCACGCGTTAATGGCGGTACAAAAAGATATGATAGGTTTTGCTATGACCAATGCCAGCCCATTGGTTGCGCCTACTTTTTCAAACGAGCGTATGCTGGGTACTAACCCTATGTGCTACGCTTTCCCGGCAGGGAAATACCCACCTGTTGTGGTTGATATGGCAACGTCGGCAGCGGCAAATGGGAAACTGGAAATTGCACAGCGTGCAGGAAAACCTGTACCCGAAGGCTGGATCCAGGATAAGGATGGTAATTATACTACCGACCCACATGCTTTAAAAAGTGGCGGCTCGTTATTGCCATTGGGTAGCGACCGCGATCATGGCAGCCATAAAGGGTTTGGATTGAGCGCCACGGTTGATATACTATCAGCAGTATTATCGGGTGCCAATTACGGCCCGTGGGTACCGCCATTTGTATCATTCCTTGAACCACCTACGGATCCTGTTGGCTCGGGCATAGGCCATTTTTTAGGTGCTATGCGTGTTGATGGCTTCCGCCCGGTTAATGAGTTTAAGGATCATTTAGATAATTGGGTATCGCGCTTTAAATCAGCCTCACAAATTGATCCCGACCAAAAAGTAATTATCCCCGGCGAACCGGAATATGAAGCAGAGATAGATCGCCGTAAAAACGGTATACCATTGGTTGATGCGGTGGTTAATGATTTGAATGAGTTAGCGGTTAAAATGAAAGTTAGCCCCCTCCGCCCCCTAAAGGGGGAACCTTAGGAACAAGTTTATTATACGTATAAAAGCAAAGCCGCTTGATTATTACGTCAAGCTGCTTTTACTTTTGCTTATCAGTACCCCCCTTTAGGGGGCGAGGGCTAATGAATTATCTTAAACAACCTGCTCCATCTTATCTTACTAAAGAACGAGGCATCGTCATCAAGGCTCATCCATACGAACAATGCCTTACCAACAATATGATCTTCGGGAACAAAACCCCAATAACGCGAATCGTCAGAGTCGTGGCGGTTATCGCCCATCATCCAGTAATAATTCATTTTAAAGGTATAGCTGTCGGCTTTCTTACCGTTAATTAAAATATCATTGCCTATTATTTGCACCTTATTGTTTTCATACACACTAATGCAACGCGCATATATTGGGTACGTAACGGTATCGAGTTTTACGGTCCAACCTTTTTTAGGGATGATGATAGGGCCATAGTTATCTACGTTCCATTTAAAATCATGCTGTTGCTTCAACATTAAGTTTGGCGCAACGGCAGGGTGATTGGGGTTAGCAGGATAAACCTGATCGGATTCGCCCGGTCTCCTTATATTTGGTGTAATAGATTTAATGTTCGAATATCCTTTCAACGTTTTATAGGCCTCATCTGTCATGGTAGGATACATTGCACCTTCATACATAGAAACATGCAGGTCCTGCAGCACTTGGGGGTTAAGTTCTATTCCGTTTGTTTGCATCGAGTAATCAATCTGTCCCTCGGGCGGGTTCTCTGCAGCTTTACCGTTTATAAAAACCTGGGCGTTAACTACGCTTAAGGTATCGCCGCCAACACCCTGGCAGCGTTTAATAAAATTCTCGCGTTTATCAACCGGGCGATAAAGCGGCGAATCGGCATCCATTGGGTAGTTAAATACAACTACATCACCTTTTTTAACATCGCTAAAACCGGGTAAGCGGTAATAAGGCAGTTTTATACCATCCCAATAAGCCTTCGTATTTATCAACGGCATAGTATGGTGCGCAAATGGGAACGCCACCGGTGTCATAGGCGTACGCGGGCCATAATTTAGTTTATTAACAAATAAAAAATCGCCAACCAGTAACGATCTTTCCATTGATGGTGTGGGTATGGTGTAGGCCTCTATAAAAAAGGTCCTTATCAACGTAGCGGCAATTACAGCAAACACAATAGCATCCAGCCACTCGCGGCTTTTGGTTTTTTTTGTAGCTTTTGTATTGGTTTTGTTCTTATTCCAGAATTTCCAGTTCATTATCTTTTTAAATATCGGGGGTAAAGTATTTATTATTTAGGATAAATCAAACATATCCGCTACCGAATAAAAGCCCTTTTTATCGGCCACCCATTCGGCAGCCAATACGGCACCCAATGCAAAGCCATTACGATTATGCGCGGTATGTTTTATTTCGATGGTATCAACTTCCGAATCATATAGCACGGTATGGGTACCCGGCACACTATCTATCCTGTACGACTCTATCAGCACATCCTCGGCCTTAGCGTTATCATCGGCAGGGTTATTAATATCGGTTAATATATTTACCCAGTGTTTTTTATTATCAAGGTTATCAATTATGCCTTCGGCAATGGTAATAGCCGTGCCGCTTGGCGAATCTAATTTCTGGGTATGGTGGATCTCTTCAACCTGCACATCGTAATAAGGGTGCTTGTTCATAAGCTTAGCTAATACCTTATTGATATGGAAAAATATATTTACCCCTACGCTAAAATTAGTGCCATAAATAAAGGCATTGTCGCTGGTATTATATTTTTCTTCTATAGCATCCAATTGCTCGTACCAGCCCGTAGTACCCACTACAATAGGAACACCAGCTTTAAAGCAGCTATCAATGTTGCCTAATACCGTTGCCGGTGTACTAAACTCAATTGCTACCTCAGCCTTTTGCAGGTTTTCGGTAGTAAGGTCGTGTTGGTTATCGTAATCTATTTTTAAAACAATTTCGTGTTTACGGTCGGTAGCGATCTTTTCAATGATCTTACCCATTTTGCCGTAACCTAATAATGCGATCTTCATTTGTGCTATTTTACTTTTTATTGGCGGGTGCAAATATAACCCTCTTTATCTGAGTGTAAAGGTAAGTTTTAAACCCGGAATAAATGCCCCGTCAAAATTTTGCGCATACACGGGGTTGTTTATCATTGTGGGTGCAATTTTAACACTAAAATTATTATCCATAGAGTACGAGTGCATAAACTTGGCATCAACATAGGCATCAATAGTTTGTATACCCCATGATGCTACAAAAAGCAATACGCTTAAGTCGCGGTAACGGGCGTAGCCTCTTACAGCGTCATTAATTGCCGCGTCGTCATAGTTGTTAGCTTTAAATAATTGATACAAATCATAATATTTATCGCCCGGGGCGGGCTGCGTGCCTTTGGCCCTGTAGCGGGCTATAGCCAAG
>JACMRC010000103.1 GCA_014376655.1 Mucilaginibacter sp.
ACCGCCTGGAAAGGCGTTAACACTTTGGTAGATACAATGGTGGCAATAGAGTTTGCCGCATCATGAAAACCATTGGTGTAATCAAATATCAGCGCCAGCGCAACTACAAAAACTAAAAGGGTAGTAACCATTTATTTATAATAGTTGAATTATGCGTTTTTAACTAAGATAGATTCCATAACGTCTGCCGCGTCTTCGCACATATCTGTAGCGGTTTCAAGGGCAGCATAAATCTCTTTATATTTTATTAAGCGGATAGCGTCTTTCTCATACAGGAACAGATCGGCAACGGCGCGGTCAAATACATAATCGGCCTGGTTCTCTACGCTGTTAATGCGGATGCAAGAATCGGCAATAGCACGCACGTTTTTAAGGTCCTTCAATTCGCGTACGGCTTTCTCCAGGTCAATGCTACATTGCAGTACCAGTTCTGATAATTTTAAGATATGCTCATTATAATCATCAATACGGTAAAGGTTCATGCGGTTAGCTGCACCTTGTATATAATCGGCAACATCATCAATAGCACTGGCTAACGAGTGAATATCCTCACGATCAAACGGTGTGATAAAGTTTTTACCCAGCTCTAAATAAACCTGGTGGGTAATTTCATCACCCTTATTTTCCAGCTTATCAATTTGTTTGAAAAGCTCTTCGCGGGTTGCAGGGTTGTTGCTGTTAACCGTTTCGACTAATATAGTCGCCATTGCTACAACGTTATTTGATGCCTGCTCAAACAAAGGAAAAAATATCTTTTTATCCTTTGGGACAAAATACTGGAAAATGCTATTTAGTGACATGCTTATGGATTATTTGCCAAAGGTAAGTTTGGTATGTTAAGTTAATGTTAACTTTTTAAAATCGGTATACCTGTAAAAGGTAAATTTTGTTTCACTTTTTGCAGCGTAAACCCGAAGGTAGAGCCTACACCTTCGGTACTGCGCACATTAATAGTTTGCTGGTGTGCCTCTACAATGTGCTTAACAATAGCCAACCCTAAACCCGAGCCGCCTATTTGCCGCGAACGGCTGGTATCTGTACGGAAAAAACGCTCGAACAAACGCGGCAGGAATTTTTCTTCAATGCCCATGCCATCGTCGGTAACTTCTATTAACACCTGGTCATGCAGGTCGAACACCGTTACCCAGGTATTACCGCCCTCTGTCCCATATTTAAACGAGTTATCTATCAGGTTAACCAGCACCTGCGTTATCTTGTCGCGGTCGGCAGTTACCTGTATAGCTTCATCATATTTTTGTTTAAATATAGTTTTTATGTTGTGTTGCCGGGCCTTCAGTTCAGAAGTTTCCAACACCTCTTTTATCAGATCGTTGATCTTAAATTTAGTGTAATTAATGGGTAATTCGCCCGACTCCAGTTTTGATATCTCATCCAAATCCTTGATCAAATAGCTTAACCTGTCTACGTTTTTTGAAGCTTTGGCCAAAAACTGGCGGGCCATGTCGCGGTCCTCCATGTCATCATCCTGTAGGGCTTCAATATAACCCTGTATGGCAAACAAAGGGGTCTTAAACTCGTGCGATATGTTCGACAAAAAATCTCGGCGAAATTTTTCTTGTGTGCGCAGGCCCTCTATCTCGCTTTTCTTTTCGCGCGCCCATTCCTGTACTTCCTGCTCAACGTCGTTTATTGGGTCAGAACTCATGTGTTCGCCTAAGGCATCGCGTAGGTCACGTCCTAACTTAAGGTTATGTATAAGTTTGTAAATGAGTTTAATTTTAGAGTATACGTACTTTTCTATCAGGTAATAAAAAACCAGGAAACTGCTAATAATGGTAGTGAAGAAAGTTATAGCCAAGTCATACAACTTATGCTGGAAATACCAGTTTACCGCCGATATAGTAATGGCTACCGCCAAAGCGTTTATAAAAACCAGTACACGTAATTTCATAAAGTAAAGGTAGTTTTTTTAGTATATGGTTTATTTGGGTAATGTTAAGGATTGATTAAGCTTTTTTCAGTAGCAGTGGCACTGGCAAGTGGCAGTAACTTAAACGACGTTAAACTGCTACTAAAACCTGCTACTGCCACTTATTTTGCCACCTGCACCTCAATACTCACAGACACATCATTACCCATCACTAAACTTTTACCGCCGATGTTATAATCAAGACGGCTTAATTTAAGGCCACCTTTGAAAGTAGCGGTTGATGCATCGGTAGTGTAATTAAACGGCACCTCGAAAGTTTTGGTTATGCCTTTTATAGTAAGGTTAAACTGGCCCGTGTATTTATCGCCGCTTTTACGTTTAAGCGATACTGATTTCATGGTAATGGTTGGGTATTTAGCAACATCAAAAAACTCATCGCTGCGCAGATGGGTATCGCGCAGATCGTTGTCGGTATTGATGGATTTTACATCCAATACAGCTTCAATGCTGCCTGTTTCCGGTTTCTCAGGGTCGAAAGCCATGTTAGCTGATAAACCGTTAATTGTGCCGCCGGTATTTACGCCCAGGTTTTTTAGCTGGAATTTTATGGTTGATTTTAAAACGGTAACCTTTTGTGCTGATGCAAGATTAACTAAAATTAACAGGGGAATAATTAGGGCAACAATACGTTTCATACTGCGAATTAACGGCGTTTATATTTGTAATAATAATCTGTGTTGGTTTTTTTACATTAGTAAAAGATTTCCTACTACTTATGGACGAAGAAATAGAGTTTAAGTTTAAATCTCAAATTAAATACAATTATGTTTGGACAACTG
>JACMRC010000104.1 GCA_014376655.1 Mucilaginibacter sp.
AAATTCTACAGCACCTGGTTAAACTCCAGCCGTTCCCCGTCCGGCCCGGTGATGTTAAAGTATTTGCAGCCGTTATCCCAAAACTGCAGGAATACGGGTTCGGGTTCTATAATGTTAAATCCACCGGCTTTTACTATGGCGTAAGCTTCGTCAATGTCGGCTACATCAAAAGCTACGTGGTCTACATGGCCGTCTTTTCGCGATGCAATTTCCGGCAGTACGCTTGCGGGCATTTGGTACAGCTCCATAATCATGTTATCGCGTTTCATCATTACACAGGTGCCTTGTTCGCCGTTATGGGTAAACGGTTTTTCCATCGCGTTAGCAAACCCAAGTTTGCTGTAAAACGCCGTCGATGCCTCGATATCAGTTACAGGTATGCCGATATGCTGTATGGCTTTGATGTTTAAGTTTATTGCGGTTTCCATAGTTAAAGATGGGGTTTTGATTGCGAATTTAAAAAACAGGCTGTCATTTCGAACAAGGTACGAGGAGAAATCTTATACGCCACACATGTCGCCGACTTATTAAACGTTTAAGATTTCTCCCTCCGGTTCGAAATGACAGCGAGAAATTCCGAAATCGAACATCCGAAATCCGACATCATATTAATATTACAAATAGCCAACACTAAATCCATAAAATGCTGTTAAACTTGCATAATATATTATCTCAACATAGATCGATATCCACACTAAATGAAAATCGGAATAGTTTGTTACCCAACATTCGGCGGTAGTGGGGTTGTAGCCACAGAGCTTGGCAAAGCACTTGCTGATAACGGCCACCAGGTACATTTTATCACTTATAACCAACCGGCCCGATTGGATTTCTTCTCGGAGAACCTTTTTTACCACGAGGTATCGGTATCCAAATACCCGTTGTTTGATTATCCGCCGTATGAGCTGGCCCTTGCAAGCCGTATGGTTGATGTGGTACGGTTTGAGAAGCTGGATATCTTGCACGTTCACTATGCTATCCCGCATGCTTCGGCAGCGTTTATGGCTAAGCAGATCTTGCAAACGTATGGAATTTATATCCCCGTGGTAACCACTTTGCACGGCACAGATATTACTTTGGTTGGTAAGGACCGCACCTACAAGCCGGTGGTAACTTTTTCTATCAATATGTCTGACGGGGTTACTGCCGTATCAGAAAACCTGAGAAAAGATACTTACGAATTTTTCGAGATAGAGAATGATATTAGGGTTATCCCCAACTTTATAGACCTGCATCGCTTTAACCTGCAGGCCAAAGACCACTTTAAAAAGGCTATAGCGCCCGACGGTGAAAAAATATTGGTTCATACTTCCAACTTCCGCAAGGTTAAACGTACCGAAGATGTGGTTAGGATCTTTGCGAAGGTCCGCGAAAAAATCCCGTCAAAACTATTAATGGTTGGCGATGGTGGCGAGCGCAGCGATTGCGAGCAACTATGCCGTGATTTGGGCGTTGGTGACGACGTACGTTTTTTAGGTAAGCAGGATGCTATTGAAGAGATCCTGTCGGTATCAGATCTGTTCCTAATGCCTTCGCAATCTGAAAGTTTTGGTTTGGCAGCATTAGAGGCTATGGCCTGCAAAGTGCCGGTAGTAAGCTCGAACGCGGGTGGTTTGCCTGAACTAAACATTGACGGTGTAACCGGATTTTTAAAAGACATTGGCGACGTACAAGGCATGGCCGACAGTTCCATCTATATTTTAGAAGACGAGGCACGCCTGGCAACTTTTAAAGAAAACGCCCTTTCCCGCGCCAAAGAGTTTGACCTGGCTAAGATATTACCCTTATATGAGAATTATTATATCGAGGTAATTGCCAAAACAAGGCAAAGGGCAGCAAGCTGCTCAAAAAAATAAGGGACACACTATACCGAAGGAGAGTGGGGTGTCATTTAGTTGATTATTGCAATACCCGGCCCCGGTTGTATTTTTAAACGCTTAAGGCTTGCTCTTAACGCGGCTGCTTTATCCGGCTGCCCGCTTTTATTATAATAGGTGATGAGCCATGGATAAACCTTAAACAGGTAAGGGTTATAGGCTATAGCCGACTCGTAATTTTTTGCCACAAAGGCATCGTTATGGCCTTCGTTTATGATGCCAAGCGTATATTGGTAGTCGCTCAATAAAGCATTGTCGGTACCTGTATTTATCCCGAATGT
>JACMRC010000105.1 GCA_014376655.1 Mucilaginibacter sp.
ATCCATCAGGAGCGCAGTTCGCAAAAAATGAGCATCAAAGAGCGCATGCTTACCGAGGTGCAAAAATCAATAGATATTTCTTACGCGCTTTGCGATTTGCTTGACCTTTACGATGTAGATCTGGAGGTTCACGCTGATATCAATACTAATCCTATGTTTAAATCAAACCAGGCCCTGCACGAGGCTATGGGTTATATACTAAGCATGGGCTTTGTGTTTAAAGCCAAACCCGAAGCTTTTGCCAGCTCTTGCTGCGCTAATAAAATGGTGCAATAAAACATCCTCAATTTCATTTCCGTTGTTCATTTTGGCTAAAGCCAATTGTATCATTGCTATTTAACCGTTGGCTAAAGCCAAACGGCAATAAAATGCAGGGTGTTATTTGAAGGGCCTGTAAATTCATTGCCGTCCCATTTATGGGGCGGTTTAAAAGTAAGCTAAGACTGGCTTTAGCCAAAATTAATAGGCAAGATTATGAGCATAAATTGGCGGCATCCTTTTATATTTGGTGTATAAAACTACTACCATGTCGCCTATCATTGAAATTACCGATCCCCGTTTGCTGGATGCACAAACCGTTATTATTGACGCACGGGGTGGGGCCGATGCCCACCAGCGTTATTTAAACGGCCATTTGCCAAATGCTATCTTCGCCAGTTTAGATGATGACCTTGCGGCGCATCCTGATGATCCGGCTTATGGCGGCAGGCACCCTTTACCATCAACCGCCGATTTTGCCGCTACGCTAACCCGCTGGGGCATCACACCGCAAACCTTTGTGGTGGTGTATGATGATAAAAGCGCGGCAATGGGCGGCGCACGCTTGTGGTGGATGTTAAATGCTATTGGCTATACCAATGTGCAGGTACTAAACGGCGGCTTGCAGGCGGCAATAAACGCGGCTATAACATTAAGTACTGATGATGTACAACCAACGCCCGCCAAACAACCTTATCCAACCCCAACCGAATATAAAAACACCGTAACCATTGACGAAGCTGGTAAGGCCGCGCTAAGCGATGATAAAGTGGTAATAGATGTACGCGAGAACGCCCGCTATTTAGGGCGCACAGAGCCCATAGACAAGATAGCAGGGCACATACCCGGCGCCATCAATTTGTTTTATGCGGATAATTTAGATGCCGAAATGAAGTACAGATCGCCACGCGAGCTGGCGGCTCTTTACAATAACGCCATTGGCGATACCAAACCCGAAAACGTTATAGTTCATTGCGGGTCAGGCGTTACGGCTTGCCATACTTTATTGGGGATGGCTTACGCAGGGATAGAAGGCCCTAAACTATATGTAGGCTCCTGGAGTGAATGGTCGCGCCGGGATTTACCGATTGGTACGGAATAAACAAGATAGCTATAGTTACTGGCTGAGTTTTTGTGCATATTTACATGTGAAAACATATAGATTAGAATTTGAGCATAACCTGCCCATTCCATTAGCCGAAACCTGGGGTTTTTTTACCTCTCCCTTAAATCTTGCTAAAATTACACCACCCAAAATGGGGTTCGAGGTCACATCACCTTACGATGCTAAGACGAAGGTTTATGAAGGCATGATCATCACCTATAAAATTACCCCAATGTTTGGTGTTAAAATGAACTGGATGACCGAGATAACCCATGTAAAGGACCACCAATATTTTGTAGACGAACAACGCTTTGGCCCCTACGCCCTATGGCACCATGAGCATCACTTTACCGAAATTAAAGGCGGTGTACACATGAAAGATATCCTTAACTATGCCGTACCCTATAGTGTCATCGGCCGCATGGCAAACAAACTGCTGGTAGCTAAACAGATCAAACAGATCTTCGATTACCGCACTAAAGCTATTAATGAAATGTTTGGGGTATATAGGAAACCGGTGTAGGTAATAAATCAAACTGTCATTTCGAAACGTAGTGAGAAATCTTAAACACCAGGACGGCGACCGATCGCTTGTATAAGATTTCTCCTCGTACCTCGTTCGAAATGACAAACATTTTAGAAGCCTTATTTACAATACCTCACTACCGCGTCTTTCCCGTCTTTTGACCCTAATGCGGCAGCGGCATTAAAATCTGTACAGGCACCGGCTTTATCATTCTGTGCTATTTTTACATTCCCCCGTTTTAAGTAGGATAGTGGGTTTTTAGGGTTGAGGCCCACCGCAGTAGTATAATACCTTATAGCTAACACAGGATGTTGTAAATTCATTTCCGCATCGCCCCATAAGTTATAAATATCTTCGTTTTTAGGGTCGAGCGACACCGCCCGGTTAAAATTTGCATTCACAAGCTCTTCGTCGGGCACTAAACTTTGCGCGTATGCACGATAATAATACGCTTTTATATTATCTGGGTTTAAAAACAAGGTGCTGGTGTAATCATCTACTGCACCCGGGTAATCCTTCAGCCGCATTTTTAATGTCGCTCTTACAAAATAAGCTTCATCAGCTTTCTCTTTTTTTGATATTGCTTTTTTAATATCTACCAGCGCGCCGTCCAAATCATTAAACTCTATTTTGGTGCTTGCCCTATAATAATAAGGCTCTGCAGCTGCTGTATCCAAGCCAATAGCGGTATTAAAATCAGCTATTGCGCCGGTGCTATTGCCTGTATTGCTTTTTGCTACACCCCTTTTTACATAAAAATCTGCATATTTATCATTATTGGCAACAATATCATTAAACAGCGTCAGCGTTTCGCTGTAATACGATGCGTCTATCATTGCTTTTCCAACGCGTTTCAACATATCAACATCTTTGGGTACCAGGGTAGCTATTTTGCCAAAATCTTGTACGGCACCTTTTCTGTCGTGGAGCTTAATTTTTGTTGAAGCACGTTTAAAATAATTTTCCGGGCTCGTTGCATTCAGTTCAATAGCCTTATTAAAGTCTGGCATGGCTGCCATATAATTTTTTTGATCGGCTTTAATATCGCCGCGTACAGCATAAGCATAATCATTTTTAGGATTCGCATCAATACTGCTACTAATATCAGCCAGGGCGCTTACGGTATCTCCCAGCATTATTTTAGATCTTGCAAGGGTTATGTAAGCATAACTATTTTTTGGATCAGTTCTTACAGCGTTTTCCGCATCACTTTTGGCATATTCATATATCCGGTTATTAAATCTTACATCGGCCCTCTTTTGGTAGGCATCGCTATAATTAGGATTAAGCGCTATAGCCTTATCAAAATCCTCAATTGCCCCGGCAACATCCTGGAGATTAGTTTTTACCAAGCCATCATAAAGATATAATTCTGCATTTTTAGGATTTTGTTCTATCGCTTTTCCAAAATATTCAAGGGCCGTTTTATTATCATTGTTTTTACTTAACGCATTTGCAATATATTTATACACGTCGGGCATTTTGGGGTCCATTTCAATTACCTTTTTATAGTCCGCAATTGCGGTATTATAATCGCCCATGTTATTTGCTGCATTTCCGCGGTAAAAAATAGCATAAACATTTTTAGGGTTCATGGCTATTACTTTTGTATAATCGGCAATAGCGCCTTTATAATCAGACAGGTTACCTTTTGAGTTAGCACGATAAAATACCAGGTCAGCGTTTTCAGGGTCAAGCTTTACGGCTATGTCATAATCGGCAATAGCGCCTTTATTATCATTAAGGTTGGCTTTGGCAACGCCGCGATATTCATATAATGACGGGTCTTTGGGTATAATTTGTATCGCCCTGGTAAAATCGGCTATTGCCTCGTTATAATTATTTAGGTTTGACTTTGCATTGGCGCGATAATGATACAGATCGGCATTTTTTGGTGCCATGGTAATTGCTTTAGTGTAATCAGCCACGGCTTCTTTGTAATTTTTATTTTCATTGTAAGCGTTAGCGCGATAGTAGTAAGCAAACATATTAGCAGGATCAAGTTCTATCGATTTTGTAAAATCTTGGATAGCTGCCGGGTATTCTTTTAAGTTGCTGTGGGCATTGGCGCGATAAAAATAGGGCTTGGCATTTTTGCCATCAAGCTCTGTAGCTCTTGTAAAATCGGCAATGGCACCTTTATCGTCTTTTGCACCGGCTTTAGCGTTACCCTGCTGTATAAAATGTTCGGCAGATTGCGACAAACAGTAAAAAGGCAAAAGAATAAATACAGTTAATAACCTTAACATATTTGCAACTAAAGTGGTCTTATAATAAATGATGCCGAGGCGCTTGACCCATTGCCGGTATTGCGGCCGTTAATAAATGTACCGGCACTTAAAAATAATGAGAAAGCGCGGCTAAATGAATAACCATAACTAATTGAGGCTTGGTTAAAAGCAAAGTTTTTAGTAGCATTAACAGCCTTTGGGTTATAACCGCTACTAAGGCTGCTGGTTGAATAAAAGCCCCCGACAGAAACGGAAAATTGTTGCTTAAGTCTCCTGTCCAACGTAAAACCGAATGTCCCTGAATATCTGTCTTGTGCCGCTCCGGCACTTCCAAAATACTTCCTGATACCGTTTTCAACGGTGAAATAGCAGTTTTTACCAAAAAAGCGACCACTGCCGGCAAACGAAAATTTTAATTCTGCAGCGTTTTGCCTGTACCCCAAGTCGGTACCCTGGTATAAAGGCGTTATAAATGTGCCTTGTACACTGAAATAATAAATATAATTAATATTGGCAAGGTAGTACCTTATACCTGTTTCCAGGTCGGTTACCCCGGTGCTTGATTTGCGGTAGCCGTTATCATCTTCATAAGTGTTCATTACATAGGGTAGTGCAGCCACAAGGGTAAAACGCTTGGTTAGGCCATATTCCCCAAAAAGAGAGTAGCTTACCGAGGTGAATTTTCCGCCGGAAGCAAATGGGCTTAACCTGCGCAAAGAATCCCAGCCTTTGTTGGCAAAAAAGTAACTTACCGAAGGCGACAGCAATAACGAGCCGGGCCGTACCGGGAACCCCCCTGCATAGCTGTTGTTTTGTGAGGCAATAAAAATTACAGCAGCAACTAACAAATACCTTAAACCAGTTTTAATAAGTTTCATATCGCTAAAATAGTGCAAATTGGTCACGCATCCACCGGCCTTCATAGGCTTTATAATCGGCATTAACTTCGTGTGCCAGGTCTTTAAACGGCATTATACGTTTTCTCTTTGACGGGATAATGTTAAAAGCCACATACTCATTACCTGGCGGCGCTATCGGATCAAGCAATCCTATACCCATCAGGATAGGACAGGTTAAATTTGAAGCAAAATTTTTGGTGTCGAAGTAATCCAGCGTATTAAATACCTTATCTATAGTAAGGCCGGGTTGTATTGCTATATATTTGTTTATATCAATTAAAGGCCAATCAACTTTACCGGTTAAACCGCGTATATCGCACAATATGGGGTTTTGGGTTGAGCACATTGCCACCCGTTTATCTAAACTGGAAGTAGCAATTGCTAAAAACCCGCCCATACTACCGCCTGATGCCAATATTTTATCGTGTTTTAGTTCAGGCCGGCTACAAATAAAATCTATGCATCTTAGGCAATCCATAATTACACCCCGCATTACATACTTATTTTTATCGTCAATATGATAAAATATGAATTCATCCCTGCGGGTATTAATAACATCCCGGCTATTGCCCTGCCCTCTTACATTTAAGGTAATAATGGCCATATCGTCGTCAAGCCCAACCATTGGTTCAAGGTTTGTTTGGTACCCCGGTAAACCAAGCAGCACCGCAAATTTTTTATTCTTATCTACCACCTTTGGTACGGTCATCCAGCCGCGTATGGTTATATTGCCTATGGATTGCATTTGTATTGCATATACATAGCGGTTGCTGGTATTATACTTAGGGGCAGCTGTAACTTTAAACTGCGGTTTTACTTTAGCAAGTTCGTCTTTAGCGGCTTGCCAGTATGCCTCAAAATCGGCGGGTTTGGTATGGGTTGATGCAAGAAACTCTGGTTTTATACCAAAAGCTTTTCGCGTAGTATCATCATAGTCACTAACATTTATCATAAAGTTCACTTTATAAAAGCCGGGCTTGGTTTCAGGAATAAAAAAATCATACTTACCCGTGCTTTTTTTGGCGATCTTAACGTTTATCGAATCAGCTTTTAACTTTATCCCTGTTTCTGTGGTTACCAGGTAGGAAACCTTACCAACCTGTTCATTATTGGTGGTGTTTTTTACTTCAAAAACATACTTGGCCCCGTTTTCAAAAAGTGCGGTTTTATTGGCCGGTATTAATTGGGTTGATACCTCACCCCCATCCTCACTCTTGTGAGTTTGCGGCTCTTGCTGAATGTTAACCAATGTTGTTTTTGCCCAAACATGTTGTGTGCTTATTAATGCTGCAACAATGCAGATTAACTGTATAAACCTATTCAGTATTTTTACAATTTTGTTCATTTTATTGCAACACCTCCTTTGTTGGCGTTTGATTCATTATCAACGTTGTACCGTTTATTTTTTATCAGAAAGTTTGATTTACGAATGTAATGATTTAATGGTTCTTCTATCGTTTTAAATAGCAGGATAGCTATCGCATTCAGTAGTATAAATGCATAAAGTAAATTTAACTTATCGTACTCAAATGGCGAGTGCCACTCAACTCCCCATTTATCATACAGATCAAAAACGTATTGATTTAACCACTCGGTGCCATTATGTATTAAATTATACATCCAACCCAGGTGGATAAGGTAGAATATGTATGAGCTTTTACCCAGCAATTCTACAAACGGCGTAGCCAGTATTTTTTTTAATACAGTGGTTTCGGTCAATATCCCATAAAAGAACAGTGCGACTGCAATACACAAAAAGTAGTTGTTTACAATAATACCGGTAGGGCTTTCTACGCCTGCTGCCCAACCTTTAGGGATGGGTTGAAGCGCCATTACCAATACACATAAAAATATCAGTAGGAAACCTAAATAGGTGTACACAATTTTGTTGGTGCGCTCAAACCCTTTGTTTAATACTATGCGCGCCAATTGTACACCCACAAAAAACTCGAAACACCGCCCGAAGAACGTAAACAACATTACAAACGGGAAATTGCTAAAAAATCCATACCAATCCACATGGGTAAATATTAAAACCATGCCTATAGCAAAAGCGGTTATAATTAGCGGCTGAATATAGAATTTATTGTATTTTTTGGCGACAAGGAAAATCAGCGGTGCCGAAAAGTAAAAACATTCTTCGACTGTTAAACTCCAGCCCTGGGCTATGCCCGTATCCCAAAAACGGTAAAAGAAACCGCGGATGAAAGTAATGTTCATTACCAGCAGCGCGATGGGGTGTTGGAAGCCTTTGGTTATACTTTCGTCCTTAGTGATAAAAAAATAAACGAACGCGCAGATAGTGAGTATGGCGTACATGGGGTAAATGCGCGCCACCCGGTTTTTTAAGTATTGCTTAAACCAATCGGTTGTTAAATGGAAGTTATTATAATATCTAAAAGTTATTAAAAAGCCCGATAGCACAAAGAATATGGATACCCCAATGTGGAACTCGCCCAAAAAACGTTGCACAATATGAGGAAAAGTATCATCAAACACATTATAATAATGCGAGACGAAGACAAGGTAAGCAGCCAACGCGCGCACCCCGGTTAAAGCCGGAATATAGTTTTGTATAGGTTTTTGTGCCAACAGCCCTTAAATTAGTGTCCTCTAAAATAATTGTTTATACCCTTAGTTGCAAAAGTAATGCCGCTTGTGTTGAGTAGCAGTTGCAGTTGCGGGTGGCAGTAATAATAAAAAAGGTTAGAGTTGTAGTTGCAGTTGCGGTGGCTGTAAATAGTAAATTTTGATAGGACTGCCTGCTACTGCAACTGCTGCTGCCACTAAAGTGTGCTGCCACTTACACCTACAACGCGCTTCCCTGCACCACGCCGCTATTCAGTATTTTTTGATCTATGTAGTATTGGATCTCAGATTTTTTTAGTCCCCAGTTAGGGGCTATGAGTAGTTCGCGGTCGCTTAAACCAAACAGGCGTTGTATAACCACATCGGGCCTAACCAATGGCAATAGTTCACATAAAAACTGCGCGTACTCATCCAGCTCAAAAAGCTTAAATGGCTCGCGTTTATATTTTACGCCCATTACAGATCCTTCAACAATATGCAGGTGATGAAACTTTACAAATTTTATCTGCGGATGTTTGTTTATCTCGTCGGCATATTTAAGCATCATTTCCTTGGTCTCCCACGGGAAACCGAAGATGGTATGGACACAAATATCAAGCTTGCTGTTCTCAACTAACTTAAGCGCTTTTAGCAGGTCGTCGTGACTGCAGCCACGGTTTATCTGGTCAAGTGTTTCATTGTAGATGCTCTCCATGCCCATTTCAAGGTCAACATCAAAGCGGTCGGTATAGCTTTCTAACAGGGCTATCTTTTCAGCGTCTATGCAATCGGGGCGGGTGCCTACCGATAACCCTACAATATCTTCGGGGCAATAGCTTAGCGCCTCGTCATACAAAGCTTTAAGGTAATGCACAGGGGCATAGGTATTGGTATTGGGCTGGAAGTAGATAATAAACTTATCAGCCTTGTTGCCCTTGCGGGCACGCTCCATACCTTCAATAACCTGCTGCTTAATGGTGCTGGCGTTACGGCTAACTGATGGGGTGAACGAATCGACGTTGCAATACGTGCAGCCGCCATAGCCTTTACTGCCATCGCGGTTGGGGCAGGTAAAGTTGCCATCAACAATAACCTTAAATACGCGGTGGCCGGGGTACTTCTCTTTAAGCCATGGCCCATAATTATTGTAACCCTTCTCCCAAATACTTGCTGATGTGTCTGTTAACATTGTTTGTGTTTAGTGATTCCACCGATTTTAATGTGATTTCACTGATGCAAAGATACGGAATGATTTGTTTTTGTGATGTCACAGATTAAGGTGGATTTCACAGATGTATATACGGAATGATGCGCAGATGATTAATATGTAAATATCTCTATGCGGCCCGTGCGATTAGATGTCCCTAACGGGACAAGTCACAAAAAAAAGCATAACCGGCACTGCGCCGGTTATGTTTTAATATTTAGGTTGAAAGGTTCTTTATTGGATTTTAACCGATGTTACCACATCATTAGCATTTGGCGTTAGATTAGGGAAATGCGGGGTATCACCGCTTGGCAATGTCCATGCTTGACCCGTGAAATTATCATTATTATACATAGTAACTGTCCACCCTTGCGGTACTTTGGCCGACGATGCCCAATTGTCTACAAAACCATAAGGCGTAAGTTGGCTTAGGGTGTAATTCCCTTTCGGGATAGTGCCTGTTACTGTGCCGCCATACAGCGTGTTCTGGTAAAAAGTAACACCCGGGTAAAGCTGCATAAACGCTACCAGGCTACAAGCCTCGTATGTTTGAATATAGCCTGTTGGGCATGGCACCGCATAGTTGCGGTAAGTTAAATTGCGCGATGCGTCGCGATTGGCCCAGCCGGTATCAACATTGGTTTGGATCCAGCTTAGGTATTGGGTTTGCTTGCCCTCGTTTATTAACTGCATAATGTAATCGGCAAATATGGCTTTCATTACACCCTGTTCGTTAAAATCGCCCTCGGCGGGTAGTATGCCCTGCGCGTTGCATAGGTTGTTTTTAACATAATCGGCATAACGTGTAGCGTCTGATAGGTAGGCGCTATTGCCGCTCTGTTTATACAAAGCATACGCCGCGCCTATGGCTGTACCCGCGTTATACGTATAAGCCTGCCCGCCCGGCGGATTGCTGCCTATTTTGTTATCATAAACCTGGCCCGTAGTGGTATTGGTTAAGTTGGCTTTGGCCCAGGTGTAAATGTTTTGTGCCTTGGTTAAATAAGCACTGTTGCCGGTAATGGTATACAGGCGCATAGCCGCGATAACGGTAGGGAAGTTTATACAAGAGTTTTTACCCGAGTGGTTAAAATCCCAAAACATACCCCCGCCCACCGCGTCGTATGACCCGTTCCAAACCCTGTCGAACCCGGCTTGTGCGGTAGTTAAATAAGTAGCGTTGCCTGTAATTTGATTGGCACGGGCCAGCGACATTACCCACCACATCATATCATCATAAATAAACCATACAGTGGTATTGTTCCAGTTATACTGGTCGTATTGGTTAAAGCCGCCCGTATACATATCATTAACCCGCGTAAGCGCTGCCGCAGTGCGGGTGCGGATGTAGGCATCCATAGCCATGTCCCAGAAAATGGCGTTGGTCCAGATGGCGGCTATGCCGGTTTTTTGGGTGGTGCCATAATACAGTTTGGCGGTAGGGTTGTAGCAGGCGGTATTAAAAGCATTGTAGGCAGCGGTGGCATCAACCGGGTCCCATGAGTTAAAGGAAGATCCGGAAAGCTCCCCACCGGGGACTGACCCCAGGCTGGTTTTACCATCAGCAGGCGGCGCGGGTGCCCCCTCTTTTTTACTGCAGCTAAAAAACGCTAAGCAGGCAGTAAGTACCAAAATTGTTGTTCTCTTCATAATTGTAGGAATTTTTAGTGGTGTGTGTTTATTATGGTTTTATTAATTGCGTATTTTAACGAATAACAATTGTAGCTCCAACCACCACAAGGCATAATAAATGCAGGCGCAACCGGCGGTCTGTTTAAAATAACCTATTCAACAACGATGTATTTTCAATCCGTGGGGGACGGATCGGTTTATAATTAATTGCTTATACGTTTAAATGTTGGTAAAAGGTTATAAAAAGATAGTGCTGCCATTTATCTGATTACTTTAACGTTTACTAAATGTTAATTAAATGATGCGCCGCGTGCCAAATAGGCCGTTAAAGTAAACATAAGGTTATCATTGGGTTATATAATTTACCAAAGGGCAAAATTCAGTTTTTCTACAGATTTAAAGAGGGTTATTTGCGGAAAAATAACCCCCTTTTACATGAAACACAATTACACTTTATTTAAACTATTGCTGCTTATTGCTTGCTGTGCGTTATGGTCATTCTCGGCTAATGCACAGGGCATTAAAGGCAAAGTTACAGACGCCGTAACCCGCGAACCATTAGTGGGTGCTACAGTTGAAATTAAATCGATAAAACGAAGCGCTGCTGTACAGCTTGATGGCTTTTTCACATTTAAAAATCTTAACCCCGGTACTTACCAAGTCGAAATTCGTTTTGTATCATACAGGACCAAGCAAATAACCGTTACCGTGGTACCCGATAGGGTTAACACTATTAGTGTGGCCCTTGACCCTGATAGCCGTTCGCTTAATGATGTTACCATATCCGGCAACCAGGTATCAACTGATGCACGTGCGCGTACGCTTGAACGCAACGCCAACCAGGTTGTAAATATTGTTTCGGCAAAAAATATTGAGTTATCCCCGGATGTTACCGTGGCTAACGTAATACAACGTGTATCTGGTGTAACTATCGAAAGAAGTAACTCGGGCGAGGGCCGCTACCCTATTATAAGGGGTATGGAGAAACGATATATTAATACACTTGTTAATGGCATTAAAATACCAAGCCCTGATAACAAGAACCGTTTTATCCCATTGGATCTTTTCCCGGCCGAATTGTTGGAACGCTTAGAAGTTAGTAAAACGCTTACACCATCAATGGAAGGCGATGCTATTGGCGGTACCATAAATTTAGTGATGAAAGACGCGCCATCAAGGACTTTATTCCAGGCTAACTTTGCAGCGGGTTATAATGGCATTTTTGCCGGACGTAATTTTCAGCAATTTGATGCCTCGGCAATTAATAAGCTATCGCCGGCGGAAAGAAACGGTAACGCCTATGCGGCAACACCGGCTGATTTCCCGGTAAATAACCTGCAATTTTCTAATAAAACTAATCCGGTGAATACCAATTTTGGCTTTACATTTGGTGATAGGTTTGGTAAGGGTCAAAAACTGGGTTTCATTATATCAGGCAGTTATCAAAATAACTTTACGGGTAATAACTCTACTTTCTTTTTACCTAATGCGCAACCGGGGTTAAATAACATCCCGCAGTTTATTGAATTGCAATCGCGCTCATACTCACAACAAAGCAGGCGCATTGGGATAAATAATAAGTTTGATTATAAGTTTGATAAAAACAACAAGATCTCCCTTGTAAACGTTTTTGTGCGCTTAGACGATCATCAAAGCCGCTTAATAAGCGATACTATCGCTTTAAACTCGCTGGTTGATGCCCAGGCACGTAGCAGGTGGCAATACCAATCCATTTACAACTCAACGCTGCAAGGTGTTCATCAGCTAAATAATAATTTAAAAGCCGATTGGTCATTAGCCTATTCAATGGCAAACAATCATATACCCGATCAGGCTGATTTTACACATGAATACCCCGTTACAAAAACAGCAACCAGCGTTGATATTTTACAGGGCATGACCCGCATTTGGGCACATAACAGTGATAAAGATTACGCAGGCTATTTAAATATTGCTGATAAATTTAAGTTATTAAAGAGAGATTTCGAACTAAAAATAGGCGGGGTTGAGCGCCATAAAACCCGCGATAGCTATTATAACTCATACAGCCTTACGCCCGATTTAGGTACAAGCACATCGCAAGCTTATACAAGTATCAGCAATGCTAAATATGTTTTTAAAAGTACCGGTTCTTCCTTGTTTTCGCCTGATGGTAATGACTATACTTTTACCGAAAACGTAGCAGCAGGTTATATCCAGGGTAAATGGCAGTTAACTGATAAATTTGAAGCTTTAGGTGGCGTAAGGGCAGAGTATACTAACCAAAACTACGATACCCAATTGCCACCCGCTGCTGCATCAAAAACAGGTAAGATAAAGTATACCGATGTTTTGCCAAGCGTTATATTTAAATATAGCCTTTCGGATAATCAAAATCTCCGCTTATCCTATTACAAAGCATTGGCCAGACCGGGCTTTGCAGAGTTAATACCCGACGGACAACAAGGCGAGGTGTTTAAAGAAACCGGTAACCCGGCAGGCTTAAACCATACCACAGCAGATAACGTTGACTTTAGGTATGAGCTGTTTTCGAAAAACGCTGATGAAATATTGATAGGGGCTTTTTACAAGCGTATTCAAGACCCGATAGAGTTTGCTGCTGTTAAAACAGGTGTAACATCGCAAACATTGATCCCACAAAACTTTGGTGATGCACGTAACTTCGGTTTCGAAGCTGTAGTAACCAAATACTTTGGGCCGTTTGGCGTGGTTGCAAATTACACATACACCAGGTCAAGAATAACCTCTGATAAACTATATTCATTCCGTAATGATGCAGGGCAGGTAACGTCGCGCATACAATCAGAAACCAGGCCGTTGCAAGGGCAGTCAGACCATATTGGTAACCTGGCCCTGATCTATAAGAACCCTAAATTAGGCCTGGACCTACAGGGTGCATTTGTTTATACCGGCGCACGTATATCATTGGTAAGCCCTTATTACGGGTTAGACTACTGGCAGGCCCCAACAAAGCAAGTTGATTTTTCAATCGAGAAGCGTTTTGCACGCAAGTTTTCTTTCTATGGTAAGGTTAACAACTTAACCAACACGCCTTATATATTAGAGCTTCATCAATCTTATAACAACTACCTA
>JACMRC010000106.1 GCA_014376655.1 Mucilaginibacter sp.
ACACTAAACCGTATTTTTAATGAAATCCTTTTTTAAATTGCAGGACAGGATTTATTTATCGCCAATTTCAATAACCCAATAATGAAAAAAATAAAGCTATTGTTTACGTGTCTGTTTGCTGCTACCTTGTTGCAGGCATGCCATGGCAATAATAGTGAGGGCGATGATGACACCACCAACTACGCAGCCGACAACCTAAAAAACGCGAACATAGTTGTAGGTAAAGACGATGCCCTGTTTATTACCCAGGTGGCCGAAGGTTGCCTTGCCGAAATTAAAATAGGTGTATTAGCCAAGCAAAAAGGCACCGATAAACGGGTAAAAAATATGGGCGCAATAATGGTGAAGGACCTAACCAAAGGCAAAGCCCGTTTAGAAATGTTAGCCAAGTCAAAAAAGATAATACTGCCTACCGCCATTGATTCTATCGACGAAAAATCCATAGCCGAGCTGGCTAAAAAAACAGGGAAAGATTTTGACCATGCCTACCTGGATAAAATTCGGGATGATTATAAAAAAGCAATGGTGCTTTTCCAGTCGACAGCAAAAACCGCTTACGACCCGCAAATAAAACAATTTGCCAACCGGAACATTTTGACCATTCAACGCCACCTTGATTTAATAGACGCGGTGCATGGCAGCATGAAATCGATCTCTCCGTTAGAACAATAATTCAACCTATTTTTGCATAAGCCTTATTAAAACAATAATTTGGCGCAATATTACAGCTATAGCAAATGTCAGCACCTATTGTAACCGGTTTATTGGCTTACGGCATGTCCGGAAGGATTTTCCATGCGCCATTTTTAAGTACCAATCCGCAGTTTAAAATGAAAGCTGTGGTAGAGCGTAACCAGAAAAAAATGGCCGCCCATTACCCGGATATTGTTAGCTATGGGTCGGTTGAAGAGATATTGGCCGATAGCGAGATAGAACTGATCATTGTAAACACACCCAACTTTACTCATTTTGATTTTGCCAAACAGGCGCTAAATGCAGGCAAGCATGTTTTAATTGAAAAACCAGCGGCCGGTAATGTTGCCGAAATAAAAGAATTATTTGATGTAGCACGCGCCAATAATCGCCAGGTTTTTGGCTATCAAAACCGCCGTTGGGATAGTGATTTCCTATCATTAAAAGAAGTTATTGAAAGTGGCAGGCTGGGGCGTTTAACCGAAGTAACTTTGCGTTACGATAGATACAAACCCAACCTTAACCCCAAACCTTTTAAAGAAACTAAAGAGACACCTATAAACGGGATAGTTTATGAATTAGGTCCGCATTTGATAGACCAGGCCATCCACTTATTTGGTAAGCCTTTAACCTTTGATAAGTTTATAACTATCCAGCGCGAACTATCAGAAGTGCCTGACTACATGAATTACCGTTTAACTTACCCGGCAGGGTTAGTGGTGTATTTAACATCGGGCCTTTTAATTCTCGATCAACTGCCGGCGTTTGTGGCACATGGCACCGTTGGTAGCTATAGCAAATATCGTTGCGATGTGCAGGAGGCCCAGTTAGATAAAGGTATACTACCTACTGATGATGCCTATGGCGTTGAACCGGTTGGTATGGAAGGTAAATTGGTTACTGTTTGTGCAGATGGGGCGAAAGCTATTGAATTTGTGCCGGCTATAAAAGGCGATTTTTCCAATTTATTTTACGCGGTTTATCACACCATCCGCGAAAACGCGTTATATCCAATAACAGAAGAACACATGGCCTGGCAAATGGAATTGCTGGAGGCTTAATTTACATATACAATGAAAAAACTGATTTTACTATTTAGCTTAATTATAGTTGCAGGCTGTACCCGCGCGCAAACTAATGATACACCCGGTTCTGCCATTCCGCAGTACAAAATTTTAACTACTGACAGTAACTGGGTAACACCCGCAAACTTAAAACATAAGAGAATGGTGCTGATTTACTTCGCGCCGGATTGCCCGCATTGCCAACATTTAACTATGGATATGCGCCAAAAAATAAGGCAGTTTGGCGATGCACAGATCTTGATGATTACCTGGTCAAACAACTACGACATCCGGGCAATAAAAAACTTTGTGCGCGATTTCGATTTAAAGAAACACCCTAACATACAGGTAGCAACCGAAGGTTATACTTACTTTATACAAAAATATTTCAAGATAGAAACTACGCCGTATGTAGCTGTCTATAACAGTAAAGGCAAACTAAGCAAAGCATTCCGCAAACAACCTGAAATTGAGGATGTGTTGAAGGCGGTTAAAAATGCTGATAAGGGTAAGGGTTAAAACTCCGTTGTCATTGCGAGCGTAGCGTGGCAATCGCGAAATCTTCTCCGTGCGATTGCCACGCTTCGCTCGCAATTGACAGAAATGACTTACTGTTGTTGTTGCTGCTGTTGCTGGATCATTTCCATATACCGCTGGTAGCTGTTTTTAACAGCATTAGTTAGCGCGGGTTTGGCTTCGGGTGTTTTCTCTTCTGCCAGTTCGAAGTTCACCATTCCATCATCATCAACCGTTACTGCAACTTCCAAGCTATGGCCCGATGATCCTTTGTAAACCCCTTTAACGGGCGAGCAGTCCATAAAATTACGGCCCACTGCCAGGCGCACATGGTTTTCGTTTGCTATAATATTATTAGTTGGGTCGAGGCCCAGCCAGCCGTAATCAGGGATATACGCTTCCGCCCATGCGTGGGTAGCACCTTCGCCGCGCATGCCGTTTTTATCGGTACAAATATAACCACTTACATACCTTGCCGGGATCTTTATCATCCGCAGCATTTCTGTTAAAATATGGGCAAAATCCTGGCAAACGCCGGCCTTTAGCTTCCAGATCTCATCGAGCGTTGTCTCAACCGTGGTTACGCCTTTTATATAGTTAAAGTTTTTATATAC
>JACMRC010000006.1 GCA_014376655.1 Mucilaginibacter sp.
GCTAAAGAGAAGAACACTTTCAATATAATCCGTTTAATTGGGTTGTTTATTGATGAGTAAAACTTATTTGTATCCTTCAAATCTATAGCTAAAAATGGTTTGCGCGACCCGGACAATTTTACATTTTGAACGTTTTCCCAATCTATGTTTATTCCAAATACGTTATCTATTAATTGGTCGTGAGTAAAAGCTATTGCTGGTATTCCTAATAACATTTTTACTCCCATAGGTACAATTAGTAATGCCACTATTAGCGGCGCGCTAACGAAAACTAAGCGGGAACATCATAAGACGGCCTCTTAATAAAAGCTTTTAGAAAGCCACAAACCATTACTAACGATATAATACTTAATGTTGATACCCATATCGGTTCAAATTTATATTCTGTATTTGTTTCCATAGATCGCAAGGTTATTTTGGTTCCGCTAATGTAAAAAAACCAACACATAATACTAATACAAATATAAACGCCGTTAATTCGCAGTATGAAACGTATTGTTGCCCTAATTATTCCCCTGTTAATTTTAGTTAATCTTGCATCAGCACAAAAGGTTACCGTTTTAAAATCAACCATAAAATTTCAATTAAAAAACCTGGGTATTAATACCGGCGGTTCGATTAACGGTTTATCAACTAACATGGCTTTTAACCCGGATAAATTGGATGCCAGCACAATTGAAGCTATATTGGATGTAAACGCTATCAATACGGATAACGATCTGCGCGACACCCACCTGCGCAGCGATGAATTTTTTGATGTTGCTAAATACCCAACCATCACCATGAAATCCGTATCGCTTAAACGTAAAAGCGGCGATAAATACACAGGCCAGTTTAACCTCACCATAAAAGGGATAACCAAAACTTTCGATGTGCCCTTTACTTACACTACCGATGCATCAAACAACGCCACCTTTAAAGGCGGCCTTAAATTAAATCGCCTTGATTTTGGTATAGGCGGCAAAAGTTTGGTTATGGGTAATGAGGTGTCGGTTAGTATTGAAGTGCAAGTTGCTAAGTAAGTAGCAGTGGCAGTATCAAGTAGCAGTATGAGGTTAGTTAACTGCACTGCAACCGCAACTGCCACTTTAAAATTAATCAAATCTTAACATTCCTTCAATAAACCATTCACTAAAAAAAGTACCTTTACTTTATGAAATTACGTGTACTGGTTTTTATAAACGCTTTGGCGGTAGCCATTACCCTGTCAGCGGTTAACTGGTATTTCCAACACAAGTTTTATGATCTGGCCATAACTTTTGTGGCTACTATATTTACCAGCTTCCTGGTTTTTTATTACCTGATAGAAAAGTACGTATACTCTAAAATTAAACTCATTTACAAACTCATACACAACCTTAAACTGGGCCGCGACTTGCGCGATGCGCTGGGCGAACACATGAGTTCGGACCCCATAAACGACGTTGTGCAGGAGGTACAGGAATGGGCGCGCGAATAGAAAAGCGAGATAGAAGGCCTGCGCACGCAAGAGAAATTTCGCC
>JACMRC010000107.1 GCA_014376655.1 Mucilaginibacter sp.
AAAATTACCGCTGCGAGCATTCAGGTTAACCGAACCATTATTTAACCGTGTACCTGCCGAGGCGTTAATGCTGCCATTAAAGCCTTGTACCTTATTATCTTTTAATACAATGTTAATGATACCCCCGGTTCCGGCTGCATCATACTTAGCGCCTGGGATAGTAATTACCTCGATGTTTTTGATTTGGCTTGCAGGGATAGATTGTAACGCGTCAGACAAGCTGGCACCGAAAATGCTGGACGGCTTACCGTTTATAAGGAACCGGATACTGGCGCTTCCTTGTAACTCTACATTGCCATCAATATCAACAGTAACCATGGGCACTTTTTTCAACACGTCTAACGCAACACCACCCTGCGATGTCAGATCATTTTGGGCATTATACACCATCTTATCTATCTTGTTTTCAACTACCGGGGCTTTGCCTACAATGGTTACCGTTTGTAACTGGTTGTTAACGGGCGAAAGCACAATTGAATTTAATATAATTGATCTGTTGGTGTTACTTAGGCTAACATTACCTATGGTCTTTGCTTTGTACCCTAAAAAATCAACCCTCATGGTATATTCGCCATTGGCAATATTATCAATGGTAAAATTACCTTTAGCATCTGATACAGAACCATTAAACGGACTGGCTGAGCCAACCTTAAACAAGCTTATGGTAGCATAATCTACAGGTTGTTTGGTAACAGAATCGGTTATTTTGCCGGATATTTTGCCGGTTTGTGCTTTAACACCAGCAATTGAAATTAGTATAAAAAGAAGGGTATAAATGTGTTTCATGGCGCAAATGTGCGTGCCAATATTGAATTAAATCTGAACTGCCTGTAACAATTTTATTCCTAAAAAATCAATACCAATGTCCCGCTGATTATCAACGCGGCAGCTATCCCAGTTTTTAAAGTTAACGTTTCCCCTAAAAATACTGCCGCTAAAACTATAGCCAGTGCCACACTTAATTTATCAACAGGCGCCACTTGCGATACCTTACCCAGTTGCAGGGCCCTAAAATAACAGATCCATGACAGCCCCGTCGCGCATCCCGACAGGATCAAAAACGTCCAGTTTTGCCGGGTTAACGCGCCAATAGTATTATTGCTGCCTTTTACAAAAACAATGGCCCAGGCCAGTATAATTATAACCACTGTACGGATGGCAGTAGCCAGGTCGGTATCAACCCCTTTTATACCAATTTTTGCAAATATGGCCGTTAGGGCCGCGAAGAGTGCCGAGAGTAAAGCGTAGATCCACCACATAGTTGTATTAATTTAAGTTGTAAAGCTGGATAACAATTCTGTATAAAAGTTGTGTGGATGATTATGCACGTTTATAAAATTTGAGCTATTATTACCTCATAAAATAAATCTTTGGAAGAAACACCTATAGTATCAACAGCAAGGCCATCAAATGCGGCATTAATAATTGGCATTGTTATCGCCTTTATATTTCCGTCAGTGCTATCCCTAATGTTGAGTAATTCTGCTTTAAGCATTAATAACAAGTTGTTTTTTTCGCGCTTTATATTTTGGGCAGAAGTTGGGTTTTTATGGTTGTACGCCGTTAAGGTTGAAAAGCAAAATCTGCTGATCTGGGCCGAAAAGCAATCGGGCTTGAAATTTATTTTAGGTGCAATGGTAATTCTTTATTCACTATCGTTAGCCTCACAAATTGTAGCTACAATTCCATCCTGGTTAGGTTGGCACGAAAGCAATGCTATTATGAAACAAATTGTAGCTGTAGTAAGGCACCGGCCTTTTTTAATCCTGTTTATAAGTTTTACCGCAGGGGTTACAGAAGAAATCATTTTCAGGGGTTATATACTTACTCGTCTGTCGCAATTATTCAGCAATAAGTACATCCCAGTTATTATATCCTCATTTCTTTTTTCTGCCTTGCATTATAAATACCACAGTCCGCGCGAGCTTATCTTTACATTTCTAATAGGAGTAATATTTAGTATTCATTATCAAAAACATGGTAATATCAAGCCGCTTATTGTAGTACATATCCTGATAGATGTGTTTGGACTTTTTATAGGCGCGCGTTTTTTTAAATAGTATAAAACTTGTTATCACTTATTCAAATTTAATACAGAATTATAAAGTATTTTAGCTGAATAAATACCATGTATGCTTATGAAATGGCTTTTCGGCATTTTCTTAATAACAAGTTTCTGTAATGCGGCGCTGGCGCAAACTAATACATTAGATCATTATTTGGAGGTAGCCAAAAGCAACAGCCCATTGTTAAAGGATCTTAGAAACCAGATAGCCTCAAACCAATTAGACAGTATGCGTATAAAAGCAGGCTTGCGCCCGCAGGTTGCTATTAACAGCGCGGGCTTATATGCGCCGGTAATAAGTGGTTATGGTTATTCATCAGCGGTTACTAATGAGCATACACTTAATGGCTTGCTGGGTGTTAACCAAGCCATTATCGGTAGTAAAAATGTTAATGAGCAGGTGCTTACTACATCACTGGCGACTCGATCTGTAACCAATACTATTAAACTATCAGAACAGGATTTGAAAAAATCTGTCACCGGGCAATACATCACTGCTTATGGCAGCCTGCAGCAATATAATTTCAATAAAGAGATAGTTGAGCTGTTAGAGAAAGAAGACGATGTACTTAAAAAACTTACCCGTGCAAACGTATATCGCCAAAGCGACTATTTGTCTTTTTTAGTTACTCTTAAACAGGCTCAGCTGCAATTGGCGCAATCGCGTGCGCAATATAAAAACGATTACGCCACGCTTAATTACCTGGCAGGCACAACAGATACCGCCCTGGTTACCTTAACCAAACCTGATATCAGGAAGGCTATGCGTGTAGATCCAAACGTCAGTATATTTTTCAACCAGTTTAAGGTTGATAGCTTAAAGCTGCTAAACAACCGCCGCTTGCTTGATTTTACCTATAAACCCAAATTAAACGCCCTGGCCGATGCCGGTTTTAATACCGACTTTACCGGGCAGGAGTATAAAAACTTTGGCGTAAGTGCCGGCTTTACTTTATCAATCCCTATTTATGATGGAGGGCAAAAAAAACTGGCTTATAAAAAGCTGAGTTTGGAAGAGGATACCCGCCAAAACTATAAGTCGTTTTTTGATAAGCAGTACCGCCAGCAACTGGCACAGCTTAACCAGCAAATAGCAGAGAACGATGCCTTGTTGACCCAGGTTAACGACCAAATGAAATACATTGAAAGCCTGATAAAAGTAGACACCCAGCTTATGCAAACCGGCGACCTTAAAATTGCCGACTTGATATTGGCTATAAACAATTACCTGTCTGTAAAGAACTTGTTTACCCAAACTACCATATCCGGGTTGCAACTTATCAACCAATTAAACTACTGGAACAAATAACCCATGGAGATATTTAAAAAAATTGATACCCCAATAAAATATGCTTGCATTGTATTAAGCCTTGCGCTATTGCTTCCTGCCTGCAAAAGTAAGGAAGCAACGCCCGGTGAAGGGGCAGCTGTCGAAACAGTAACCCCTGTATCTGTAACTACGGTAAATGATAGCACATTGGTTGATTATACCACACTTAACGCCACATCAACCTTCCAGCAAAAAAACATTGTAAAGGCCAATGCCAACGGTTATTTAACAGCAGTAAACGTGCAAATTGGGCATTATGTTGATAAGGGGCAGGCTTTGTTCACCATTAAAACTAAAGAGGCACAAGCCATCGGCAACACTATTAATGTTTTAGATACTACTTTTAAGTTTTCGGGTGTAACAAGGATCCGTGCATCAAAGCATGGCTATGTATCGCTGCTTAGCCATCAAATGGGTGATTATGTGCAAGACGGCGAACAGTTAGCTATAATAAGCGACAGATCAAGCTTTGTATTTATCATGCAGCTACCTTACGAGATGCGCCAGTTGGTTAAAAACAACCAAACCGTACAACTTGCCTTACCTGATGGGAAGCTGATAAACGGTACCATTGCATCATTTATGCCCAAAGTTGATACAGCATCGCAAACGCAAGGTGTGGTAATTAATATTGGTCGCGACAATACAATCCCCGAAAACCTGATAGCGAAAGCACGTATAGTAAAATCATTAAAGCCAAATACGCAATCGCTGCCAAAATCAGCAGTTTTAGCTAACGAAACACAGACCGAATTTTGGGTGATGAAAATGATAAACGCTAATACAGCGGTAAAAACCCCGGTAAAAAAAGGGATAGAGACAGCAAATTCTATCGAGATACTGTCGCCAAAATTTACCGCGCAGGATAAAATAATAACCACCGGCAACTATGGTTTGGCCGATACAGCCAAAGTAAAAATAACGCAATGATGCCTAACAATTCTGAAACCCGCATAAGCAAAACAGAAAATTTCTTTGTTTTTTACCGCAAGCCTTTGCTACTTGTTTTGTCGCTTATTTTAATGGGCGGTGTTTATGCGTATACCAAGCTTCAAACATCACTTTTCCCGGAGATTACGTTCCCTAAAATAAAAGTCATTGCCGATGCCGGCCTGCAACCTGTAAACAAAATGATGATAACGGTTACCAAACCGTTAGAAAACGCTATAAAACAAGTACCAAGCCTGCAAATGGTGCGCAGCACTACAAGCCGGGGTAGTGCCGAGATCTCGGCTTATATG
>JACMRC010000108.1 GCA_014376655.1 Mucilaginibacter sp.
GGAAAAACGTTATCCGGAAATGTGGCAGAATGATGAGGACGAAGGCGGTAAGAACCTGTATGAATCTGATTTTATTGCCGACCAAATCAGTCGCGTTTACCGTAAGGACATTAAACATTCGTACCATAAAATATTAAATATTGATGAGGGACGCGCGCTAAATGATTCTGTAAACAACCTGTTGAAGAACGACCTAAACGTGGTAGTGTATAACTTTGTGGATATGCTATCGCATGCTCGTACAGATATGCAAATGATACGCGAGCTGGCAAGCGATGACGCAGCTTATCGTTCATTAACGCTATCATGGTTTGAGCATTCGCCTTTGTTTGACTTGCTTAAATTTTTGGCTCAAAAACAAGTGCGCGTAGTAATTACTACCGATCACGGTACAATTCGTGTTAAAAAACCAAGCAAAATCATCGGCGACCGTAACACCAACACCAACTTACGGTACAAACAAGGCCGTAACTTAAACTTTAACCCTAAGGATGTATTCCATGTGCGTAACCCGCACGATGCTATGCTGCCGCGCTTGCATGTAAGCTCAAGCTTTGTATTTGCCAAAGAGGATACCTACTTTGTTTACCCTAATAACTACAATCACTTTGTTAATTTTTATAATGAGACGTTCCAGCACGGCGGGATCTCTTTAGAAGAAATAATTATTCCGATTGTAACTTATGGGCCTAAATAATAGATTAAAAAGACTTACGAAATTTTAAAAACTTCGTAAGTCTGATAACTCTTTTTGTATTTTTGAGGATGGAGCCTTTAGAAAACGACGATTTTATTGTTCCCATCGAACATCAGGAATTAGTTCTTGCCAGAATAGAGGAGATAAGATTGCATCCTGAAAAGCTGTTAGATTGGGATGAAGTATCGAAAGACTTAGATTCGTAATATATATGTCAATTGTACTCACCGCCGCCACCCTTTCAGACCTCACCGCTGCTGCATCGCAATTAATAGCCTTTGCAGGCCCCGAAAAAATATTCCTTTTTCATGGCGATATGGGCGCGGGCAAAACCACGTTTATTAAATCGCTTTGCGAGGCATTGGGCGTTAAAGAAGCAGTTACCAGCCCAACGTTTGCTATTGTAAACGAATATCGTGGGGCAAACGTTAAAATTTACCACTTCGATTTTTATCGTCTTAAAACCCAAACCGAGGCGTTGGATATGGGTGCCGAAGAGTATTTTTACTCTGGCAATTACTGTTTTATTGAGTGGCCGGAAAAAATCCCCGATATGCTGCCGCTGCATTATATCAACGTAAGCCTAAAGGTTTTAACAGACGATAGCCGCGAAATAACAGTTGAAAAATTTTAATCTATTTTTCTTATCTTCATAGTCCATAAAAAACAACTATGAGTTCAGGGAAATACAGCGGGTTTTCGGACATTGCAAAGCAGGCAATGATGCAGCCCCAGGAGTCGATGCTTGAGGTTAAGAACAAGAAAAATCAACTTTACATTGGTATCCCCAAGGAGGTTTCCTTCCAGGAAAACCGTATCCCCCTCACCCCTTTATCCGTAGCTTTATTGGTTAATAACGGCCACCAGGTAATGTTGGAAAGCAACGCAGGCAAAGCCGCCAAATTTTTAGATAAGGACTATGCCGAACAAGGTGCTCAAATTGTATTTGACACTAAAAAAGTTTACGAAGCCGATATCATCATAAAAATTGCGCCACCTACTTTAGAGGAGATTGCGATGATGAAGCCCGGGCAATTATTAATATCAGCTCTGCAGGTTTCAACCTTAAAACCGGAGTGCCTGCATGCTTTATTAAATAAAAAAATAACCGCTCTTTGTTTTGAGCATCTGCGCGACGAAGGCAATTCATTATCTGTAGTACGCGCAATGAGCGAAATAGTAGGTGCCACATCCATACTAATAGCTGCTGAATATCTGAGCAATGTTTTTGATGGCAAAGGCTTAATGCTGGGCGGCATAACCGGCGTACCACCTACCGAAATTGTAATATTAGGTGCGGGCACTGTAGGCGAATATGCCGCACGTACCGCCATATCATTAGGTGCCGAGGTAAAGGTTTTCGACCCTTCAATTTATAAGCTACGCCGTTTGCAAAATAATATTGGCGCACGGGTATTTACATCGGTAGTGCAACCCATTGTGTTAGAAAAAGCAATAACTACCTGCGATGTTGCCATAGGCGCTATGCGTGCCGAAGATGGCCGCAGCCCCTGCATAGTATCAGAAAGCACCGTAAGCAAAATGAAACCTAACTCGGTAATTATTGATGTGAGTATTGACCAGGGCGGCTGCTTTGAAACATCAGAAATTACTAACCATACCCACCCTACTTTCCGCAAGTATGATGTGATACATTATTGCGTACCTAACATAGCATCGCGTGTAGCACGTACCGCTACTTATGCGCTGACCAATATTTTTGCACCTATACTGTTAGAGATTGGCGAACACGGGGGTATAAAGAATGTTATCTGGCAAAAATCGGGCATCCGCGAAGCGGTATATATTTACCAGGGGCATTTAACCAACAAGCACCTGGCCGAGCGTTTTCAGTTACCAAGTAAGGATCTTGACTTATTGATTGTATCGCACCACTAAAACCCTCTTGATTCTTGAATCTTAATTCTTGATTCTCCACTAATGGCTGTTTATCGGCGGCACAAATGATGGGTAAAATTTCTGGATGATGTACTGTTGTGGTATTTCGGTAATGTGATGTTTTTTACCATAGTTGCTTACAAAAACTTCCCGGCTGTCGTTTTCATTTATGGTGACAGTAAATAACAGGTCATAATCATCTTCGGTCAATTCGGTAAAAGGCGGCGTAACACCTAACTCGCTTATAATGGGCATAATATCTTTATACTGTGCTACTATCAATACATTAGTGCCCTGGAAATTGCGGGTTATCTTTTTTATAAACGCGCTAACACTATCTGTATAAATCCTTGCCAATATTTTGGCTTTTGCCGATAGCGGCGCTACCGTTTGCTCGCCCGCCTTACCTGCCGGTATGTATATTGTTTGTATTTTTTCGCGTTTTAAAACCTTTAGTAACGCCTCGGCCCTGTCATGTCCCTCATTTGATAAACCCGGCGAAATGTTGTTGGCAGCCAAAACAGCTTCGCTTTGCTCGGCATCCCTTACAATAAATATATTGGTTTTTTGTGCAAAGGCATTAAAATTGCTAAGTAGTAATGCAATTAATATTACTTTAAAAAAACCGCTAAAAGCATTTATATGTTTCATAGCAATATGCGTGGGCTATTTAAACCGTACATTACAAATATATTTATTTATGATAAGAATTTTCAGGAAAGGCTACCTTAAAAAGATCTGGAAAATTTTGGCAGCTACCTTTACCGGTTTTATTGATGACAATGGCTTAAAATTAAGTGCCTCGTTAGCGTACTATACTGTTTTTTCGCTTGCGCCGCTGTTAATTTTGGTAATATCGTTAGCTGGTCTTTTTTTCGGGAATGATGCGGCTACTAACCGTGTATATCCACAAATTGCCCAGTACGTTGGTAAATCGTCGGCTTTACAGATACAGGAAATGTTAAAGAGCCTGGCCTTTTCGGGCAAAACAGGTATGGCTGTTATTATCGGTGTTGTCACTTTATTAATAGGCGCAAGCAGCATATTTGTTGAGATACAGGATTCGATCAATATTATTTGGCGGGTAAAAGCTAAACCAAAAAAGGGGTGGCTTAAATTAATTCAAAACCGGTTTCTATCATTCTCGCTAATAATAAGCTTGGGGTTTTTATTAATGGTGTCGTTACTAATTAATTTTTTAATGGACGCTTTAAGTAAAAAACTGGTTCATTTTTTACCATACGTTACAAATCTTTTGTTAAAAGGCATAAATCTTGGCATCACGCTGGTTGTAATCTCTACTTTGTTTGCTATCATATTTAAGGTACTGCCTGATGTTAAAATAAGGTGGAGAGATGTGCGCATAGGTGCGGTGTTTACCGCGCTTTTATTTATGCTTGGGCAATATCTAATAAGCTTATACCTTCAATATGCGGCTCAAACATCTGCCTATGGCGCTGCAGGGTCCATTATCCTACTTTTACTTTGGATTTATTATACCGCAGCAATATTGTATATCGGGGCAGAGTTTACAGAAGTATATGCCGAAGCTATAGGCTGTAAAATAGAGCCGGCAGAATACGCGGTATCTGTAATACAAACCGAAGTTGAACATGTTGTAAAAATTCTGCCCCCGCAAAACCCTGATATTAAAGGGGAGCTTGAAACGCCTGAGAAAACTTAAATAGTTAGTTTTCACTTACTTTAAGGATTAATAATTTGTAAATTTACTATCCAAATTATTAGCCGTGTGCAGGTCCTTCTTTTTTTACAGGTTTGTTATATCAGCTTTGCTATGCTTTTGCATTGTGACTGCTCATGCGCAATATTTTGACCTGGCGAAAGGCAAACGCAAAACACTGCCATTTAAGCTAATTCGCAACCTGGTTGTTATACAGTTAAAAATAAATAACAAGGGCCCATTTAACTTTATTTTAGATACCGGCGTTGGCTTTGTCCTAATAACCGATCCATCGTTAACCGACACGCTTAAATTGGCTAATAACCGCACCATTAAGATGTCGGGGTTTGGCGAGGGTGAAGATTTTGAGGCTTATATAACCAAACCTTTAGCTATTGAAATCCCTGGGTTGATATGTCATAACATATCTGCGGCTATACTAAAAAAAGATCATTTTAACCTTTCTACTTACACCGGCACCCCAATACATGGGCTAATAGGGTATGAATTTTTTTCGCGCCTTGCGGTTAAAATAAGTTTTTCTGATAGCACCATTACCGTTGCGCGCCCCAAATATATGCGCATGTACAAAAATGCTACCCATATCCCCTTAAGTATTGAAGACAGGAAGCCATACTTAACAGCAAAAGTAGTGTTTGCCAATGGTACCGAAAAAGAAAGCAAGCTGGTAGTAGACCTTGGTGCAGGGCATTTTGTATCGATGGAGAATGTTGCTAACACAACACTGCTTCAAAACAAATTGGTAAGAGCAAATTTAGGCATAGGCATAAAAGGCCAAATAATGGGCTCGGTAAGCCGCATAAAAGAAATAACCCTTGGTAAATACAAAATGCAAAATATTATCAGCGCATTCCCCGATGATGATATGCATTCGCTAAACATACCACGCGATGGAAACCTGGGCATGGGGCTGCTAAGAAAATTTGATATCATATTTGATTACCCCGATAGTGTGATGTACCTGCATCCGGCAAGTAATTTTAAAGCACCCAGCGAACATGATATGAGTGGCCTGGCCTATTACGCATCAGGCGAAAACTATAGCCATATAATTATTTATAACGTCGAACCAGAATCCGCAGGGGACGATATAGGCCTGGAAAAAGACGACGAAATAGTATCAATAAACTTTAGGCCGGTTGATGAAATGTCGCTACAGCAAATAGACGACATCTTTAAATCAAAAGATAAACGCGTATTAGTATTAATGATATACCGCGACAAAAAGTATCAAAGGGTTGTTATGACTCTGAAACGAAGGGTATAGAAAAGTTGTTTATTTAAGCTGGCTTATGTTTTCAAAAAAAGCAGTCTGCAGGTCAAGCAAAGAACGTACACTCACTTTTTCGCCATACATATCAAAACATAAAAACTTCGAATTTTTGGTATCGCCGTCTTTGTTTCTTTCAAAAAAATTAAAGGTTTCAAAAAAATAGTGGTTGGTTGTTACCTTATTTTTTTTGTTGGTTTGCGATGCGTTTAGCCTAAAACCAATACTATCTATCCAATTATGCACTTTAGTGTGCAGGTTGCGTATATTATTCATAGGTTAATGTTTAGTAGTTTAACGAAAAAGAAAAATATATGTTTTAACTAAATAACCTCATTTATAAACAGATGTTAACTATTACTAAAATCGCACGTGTTAATTTTGTATAATCAAAAGCAATTAATTTAGCTACCAGCACAATTATTGAAACTAAAATGGTTTATCTTGCGTATAAAAGCGACATATTTAGAATAACGGAAGATTGAATTATGAGGATTAGATACATATTACCTTTTTTATTACTTGTTATAATTAGCTTAAACGCTTGCAAAAGCTCCAGTGCGCCTGGTCCAACTGGGGCCACAGGTGCTACCGGAATAGCTGGAACCGCCGGTGCTACCGGCGCGGCAGGAGCTGCCGGTGCAGGTGGCCCGCAAGGCGTAGCCGGAGCCACAGGCGCGACAGGTGCCAATGGTACTAATGGAGCGGCAGGTACTATAGGTGCAACGGGTGCCATAGGGGCAACCGGAGCTACGGGCGCAACCGGAGCCGCAGGTGCTACTGGAACTAACGGAACCAATGGAGCAGACGGTGCTACAGGCGCAACCGGTGCCACAGGTGCTACTGGCGCATCAACAGCAGTAGCAAATTATTTGTTCACCAATAAAAGTGTGGTTTTAGTAGGTAACACACGCTTTTTAGTACCTGCAGTTACCCAGGATATTGTTGATAAAGGGATAGTTTTAGTGTACTTTAGAAATACGGGCGCTACTACTTCATGGAACCCGTTGCCTTACAACGAATCTGGCAATACGTTAAATTTATTTGCTTATGGTTTGGGCTACATTGATCTGAAAGCAAACTTCAACGCAAATGGCTTAGATATTAGGGTAGTTGTTATAGCGGGCACCTCGCTTACCACTTTAATGTTGCATAACCCCGGGCTTAACCTTAACAATTTCGACCAGGTTGCAAAAGCAACAGGTATCAATTAAAAAACTGATCTCAATATAAATACCAAGGCTCTGATTTATCGGGGCCTTTTTTATTTAGGATCATTTAACCTAATTTGGCGCTAATGCAAACAAATGAGAACCGTTTCACTAAAACCCGCATAGCCCCTACCCCAAGTGGCTATTTACATTTAGGCAACGCGTTGTCATTTGCATTAACGGCAGCGCTTGCCCGCAAAACTGGCGCAAAAATTTTGCTTCGGATAGACGACCTGGACCAGCAGCGCGCAAACAATGATTACGTACAGGATATTTTTGATACGCTAAGCTTCCTTAACATCCCATGGGATGAAGGCCCGTGTGATGTGGATGATTATAAAGCCAACTGGTCGCAATTGCACAGGATGGAGTTATATAAGGATGCATTACAACAATTGGAGGACCAGCGGGATGTATTTGCCTGTAAATGCTCGCGCGCGCAATTGCAGGATGGCGTTTACCCCGGCACTTGCCGTAACCGATCTATTCCATTGGACACCCCCGAGACCGCCTGGCGCTTATATACTGACGATAAGGAGCTATCGATAAAAACCCTTAAGGATGATATTATAAAAGTACGATTGCCGGAGGCAATGAAAGATTTTGTGGTGAAAAAGAAAGATGATTTCCCTGCCTATCAACTGGCTTCGCTGATTGATGAAATCCATTTCGGCGTAGACCTAATAGTGCGCGGTGAGGACCTGTACCCATCCACTATCGCGCAGCATTATTTAGCTGATGTTTTGGGCAAACCCAATTTTACAAACATCACCTTTCATCATCACCCGTTATTAATGGAAGCTGGCGATAAAAAGCTATCTAAATCTGCTGGTGCTACTTCTATAAAATATCTTCGTGACCAAGGTAAGACTGCGGAGGATGTTTATAAGGAGATAGAGCGAATGCTGGGCTTCAAAGAAGACTTACGAAGTTTTGAAAACTTCGCAAGTCTGGTATAACGTTACGAGTGTTACGCAAACCGGTGACATATAAAGCCAGTCATTAGTATATTTGGGTAAGCTTAACATTATCAAATTGGAATACCATTTCTTTTATTTTAAAAAGTTAACCGGCTGGAACATTGCCGGCTTGGTGGGCTATGTTGTATTTAGTTTAATTGGCTACTGTTATCGCAGTTTATTAACTCCGGATGAGTTACCCCAATTTCTTTTAGGTGACATCTTATTTATGCAAGGCCTTCTTTATATTTTAGGGTACAAGGCATTAAGAAATATGACTTTCTTCTTTTATTGGTGCGCAATAGGCTTGATGCAGTTACTGATCTATTTTCTTTTAAAGGACAACCTCGCTTTAAAAGTTGGTCATTTGTCCGCAGTAATTGCCTTTAGAAACACCATCCCTTTATTACTTATATTTCAATTACTGCGTTTTCTATATTTTAAGTTACAAGGTCGGGAATTAGTTATGCTCTCAAAGCTGGGTCAAAAAGATATGTATGACAATCGTGAAAGTGATTTCTTTGATGTCGTTTCTTGCATTATATATTTCGGAGCAATGATATTTTTGTTGAAGCTTTAACAAAAAAAGGGGATGATCCTAAAATCAAGTCTTTGCTTATTTGAGTTTTATTTGACTAACCGCTTTTTCAATCCGATTAGGAAATGATCCATTAAGCCACGTAAAATAATTTCGCCTTAAACGAACCACCTCGGCTAATCTTTCTGCTGGTGATCAGCTTAACCAAAACGCCACGTCGGCAACATCCTCGTCATCCATTTTTATCTGGTTAACCACCATGGCAATTTTCCTGTCAACTTTCATTTTTTTTTAGTTAAAACAGCTTTTAGCACTATCAAAAATACAAAAAAAATTTGGCTCTCCTTTCCTGATGTAAGCCTCACTAACAAAAAAGGGCCTGATCCTAAAATCAAGCCCTTTTGCTTTATGTTTTCGCCTTTTAAGCTTTTAGCTTAGTAACGATAGTACTCCGGTTTAAACGGACCAGCAACCAGTACACCAATATAATCAGCTTGATCTTTGTCAAGTACTTCCAGTTCAACACCAATTTTAGCAAGGTGTAAACGGGCAACTTTTTCGTCTAAGTGTTTTGGTAAGGTGTAAACTAAGTTTTCGTAAGCACCACTGTTTGTCCAAAGCTCTAACTGTGCTAAAGTTTGGTTGGTGAAACTGTTACTCATTACAAAGCTTGGGTGGCCTGTAGCGCAACCTAAGTTTACCAAACGGCCTTCAGCTAAAACGATAACGTCGCTGCCGTTGATGGTGTATTTATCAACCTGTGGTTTAATTTCGATTTTGGTATCGCCATAAGCGCTGTTTAACCAGGCCATGTCAATCTCGTTGTCAAAGTGGCCAATGTTACAAACGATGGCTTTGTCTTTCAATGCACGGAAATGCTCTTCGCGAACAATGTTCATGTTACCCGTAGCGGTTACAACAATATCAGCTTCTGCGATAGCAGTGCCTAATTTCTTAACCTCGAAACCTTCCATAGCTGCCTGTAAAGCGCAGATAGGGTCAATTTCGGTAACTATAACACGTACACCGGCGTTACGTAATGAATCTGCAGATCCTTTACCTACGTCGCCATAACCACAAACAACACCTACTTTACCGGCCATCATTACGTCAGTAGCACGACGGATCGCGTCAACTAATGATTCGCGGCAACCATATTTGTTATCAAATTTTGATTTGGTTACAGAGTCGTTAATGTTGATAGCAGGGATTGGTAATGTACCGGCTTTAACACGCTCATATAAGCGGTGTACACCGGTGGTAGTTTCTTCTGATAAACCTTTAATGCCCGATACTAATTCAGGGTAACGATCAAATACCATGTTGGTTAAATCGCCACCATCATCAAGGATCATGTTTAGTGGTTTGCGGTCTTCGCCAAAGAACAATGTTTGTTCGATGCACCAATCAAAATCAACTTCGTTTAAACCTTTCCAGGCGTAAACAGAAACACCTGCAGCAGCAACAGCAGCAGCGGCGTGATCTTGCGTTGAAAAAATGTTACATGATGACCAGGTAACTTCTGCACCCAATGCAACCAGTGTTTCAATTAACACAGCTGTTTGGATGGTCATGTGCAGGCAACCTGCAATGCGCGCACCGGCTAACGGTTGTGCAGCGCCAAACTCCTGGCGAAGCGCCATTAAGCCCGGCATTTCTGCTTCGGCTAACCCGATTTCTTTCCGGCCCCATTCGGCTAACGAAAAGTCTTTTACTTTGTACTTGGTGTAAGCGGTCTCTACTGATGACATAGCGTTAAATTTTTTTTTGAATTGCAAAAATAATACATTCCGCGGTCAAAGTGAAATTGTTACGTATTCCTTTAAGATTATTGCATGTCGGTGATAATCAAATCTATTATCCTCTCAAACAAAAAATTTAAAATCCTCGTTGTTTGTTGGTAATATTACAGCATGAAACAATACGGGCTTATCGGTTTTCCGCTTTCGCATTCTTTTTCAAAAAAATACTTTACCCAAAAGTTTTTAGATGAGGATATTAAAGAAACTGTATATGATCTTTACACCCTTGAGCATATTAAAGACCTGCAAGACCTTTTAGATATGCACCCCGGTTTATTAGGATTAAACGTAACTGTTCCGCATAAAAAAAATGTATTAAAGTATTTAGATTGGGTAGAGCACGATGCCCGTACCGCAGGCGCGGTAAACTGTATCCGCATTACTAAAGAAAGCCCGGTGTTGGCCGCATTTAATGGCGAGGTAGGCGTTAGCGGACACGATTTCAGGCTGGAAGGATATAATACGGATCTATATGGTTTTGAAATGTCATTGCGCCCATTGTTAAAGCACCATCATACCGATGCTTTAGTATTGGGGGATGGCGGCGCGGCACAGGCTGTCAAATGTGTATTGCAGAATTTAGACATCAACTTTAGAGTTGTTACCCGCAAGCCGCATGGCGAGAATTTGTTATTTAAGGATTTAAAGCCCCGCCACATTAAGGGCCATAACTTAATTATAAATACCACGCCGTTAGGTACCGCGCCCAATATCCATGAGTTTCCGCCGATACCCTATGATGCTATAACCGATGACCATTTATTATACGACCTGATCTACAATCCGCCTGAAACAGAGTTTTTAAGAAAAGGTGCCGCGCGCGGCGCCACCCCTAAAAATGGTTACGAGATGCTGATACTGCAAGCAGAAAAGTCATGGGAGATCTGGAACTCAAAAGAAAAACACCCATGAGGATATTTGCAATTTTAATAATAGCGACGCTGTTTTTTTCGGCCTGTGGCGGTAATAGTGATTATTCGCCCAAGCCAAGGGGGTATTTCAGGATCGAGTTCCCTAAGAAGGAGTACCGCGATTATGTGTCTGACTATCCGTTCACTTTTCAATACCCGGTTTATGCGGTTATGGAAAAGGATACACAAAGTCGCACTGGCCCAAAGCTGATTAACATGAACCACCTGTTAAATATGCAGTTCCCGCAGTTTAACGGTACGCTGCATTTAAGTTATGAAACCATAACATCAAACGATGTGTTTCGCCAGTTAACAGAGGATGCGCGCAAGTTTGCCTTTAAAAACACCGTAAAAGCTACTGGTATTGACCAGGGGAATATTAGTGTTCCTGAACATAAAGTTTACGGCCTTTATTATACCATTGGCGGCAACTCGGCATCGTCGGTACAATTTTTTTTAACCGATAGCGTAAAAAACTATATGCGCGGCGCCTTATATTTTAATAACGAACCTCGGCTTGACTCCATCCAACCTGTACTTAATTTTGTTAAGCAGGATATTAATGTGATGATAAAAAGCTTTAAGTGGAAGTAAGGGATGTCGGATTTTTCGCGTATGTTGTTTTTTTAAGGTGCTCAAGAGGGCTACGCCGTTTCGGAGTTTCGATTTCGGAATTGGATAATTTGAAATTAAGAAGAGTCGAAATAGATAGTCTATAAAAATTAATAAATCGAAAATCCGAAATCCGAAATTCCAAAAACATGTCTTCAGTAAAAGTACTCCCCAACAACCCGTTCCAGGAAAACACTTATATTTTATATGATAAAACCGGCGAATGTGCCATCATAGACCCCGGTATGGATAACGCTACCGAGCAAAACGCGGTGGTAAATTTCATAAAGGATAATAATTTAAAACCTGTTTTACTATTAAACACACATTGCCATATAGACCACGTACTGGGTAATAAATTTATGTTTGACATGTACGGGTTAAAGCCCCAATTTAATAAAGGCGAATTGCCGGTACTGGAGGCCGTTGTAGGTTATGCCCCGCAATTTGGCATCCGCTATGAGCCATCGCCAATACCCGATACATTTTTGGGAGAAACCGGCACCGTAAGTTTTGGCAATACAACTTTAAGCTTGATATACGCGCCGGGACACTCGCCTGCGCATTTGTGTTTTCATGATGAGGAAGCTAACCTGGTAATTGGCGGCGATGTACTATTTAGAGGCAGCATTGGCCGAACCGACCTGCCCGGAGGCGATTTTAAAACACTTATTGACAACATCGAACAAAAACTATTAACCCTGCCGGATAGCTGCACCATTTACCCCGGCCACGGCCCCGAAACTACTATAGGTTTTGAGAAGCGGCATAATCCTTTTTTAACGTAGTTTTGTAAGGAAGAAACTCATCACTCATAACCGGCAACTCATAACTCTTGAACACATCCATCTACATAGCTAAGCGATACCTGTTTTCTACCAAGAAAATGCATGCTATTAATATCATATCGGGGATCTCTATGCTGGGGATCTTGATTGGTACCGGGGCATTGATCATCCTGCTATCTGTATTTAATGGGTTGGAAAAAACAATATTAAATATGTACAGCAACTTCTCGCCCGAGATAAGGATAACACCAAAACTGGGTAAGACGTTTGACCCTAATACCCAGCAATTTAAAGCTATACATAAAGATACCTGCTTATTCTCGTACACCGAAGTATTAGAGGACAAGGTAGTGGTACAGTATAATGAAAAAACCTTTATAGCCAATATAAGGGGTGTTAGTGATGAGTTTTTAAAGAACCCGCGACTGGACAGTATTATACAGGATGGATCTTTTACCCTGCATTTGGATGATAAGCCATTAGCGGTTGTGGGCGCTATTGTAAAAAATAACTTATCCATAAATATTCACGACGAAATGCGGTCATTGCGCATATATGCGCCAAGGCGGGGTAACGGTATATCACTAAACCCGGGCGATGAATTTATATCGCGCAATATTAATGCAGCCGGTGCCTTCGCCGTACAGCAGGAGTTTGACGACCTGGTTGTTGTACCCATTGAGTTTACACGCGATTTACTTGACGAACGTAAAGGTGTATCCTACATCGATCTGAATTATAAAACGGGTACTGACCTGGCGACGATACAAACTGATATAGAAAGCAAGCTGGGCAACCAGTTTATTGTAAAAAATCGCAGGCAGCAAAACACCGCACTGTATCAAACCCTAAATTTCGAAAAATGGGCCATGTTTATGATACTGGCCTTTGTGGTGCTGATAGCAGCGTTTAATATTATAGGCTCATTAACCATGTTGGTTATTGAAAAGCGCAAGGACATTGCCATACTTACCAGCCTGGGGGCAAACAAACAGTTAATACAAGGTATCTTCTTTTTTGAAGGCTTAATGATATCATTTATTGGTTGTATAACCGGCATTGTGCTCGGTTGGGTATTTTGTCTATTGCAGCAATACTACGCGTTAGTAAAGGTTAATGAGAACCTGGGAGTGGCTAATAATGCTTATCCTATTAACTTAAGATTTAGCGATTTTATAGAAGTGTTTTTGACAGTAATGTTCATATCCCTTGTCGCATCGGGTATAAGTGCAAACCTTAGTGTTAAGAGTTTGGATGATATTAAACAGGATTTATAATTTGAGCTATGCGTTTAATTAAGATATACATTTTTTTAGGGTTGATGCTGATAACCGGCATGTTAGCCTGTAAACATAAGACTGACGAAAAAGTAGCGCAAGCACCTAATGTCATCAAAGGATTATATAGTTTTGAACCCGGTGCCAAAACATTTAGGGCCTGCGGTAATCAAACTGATTTCTGGGTTGCCGATAGTTCTGCACAATTGGAACTTAAATACGCGCAATTAGTTAGCTTTGAAAAAAAAGGCGAACAGGTGTATATTGAAGCCGAGGGTAAGAAAATAAAATCGGCCACTGGGGTGGCTTTTGACAGCACCCTGGTGGTAACTAAATTAATAAACATAACAAAAGATATACCTGCCAATTGCAAGTAAACTATCTTAGTGTTAACTTTTAAAATATTAAAATCAAACTCATTTGCCTGTTTGGCGTTAATTAAATTATTATGGAATCAAAACGTCAACAAAAATTTGCCGGAGTAATACAAGAGGACCTTGCCGCTATATTTCAGCGCGAAGGGATGAATTATTTACCAAATACTATGGTAACCATAACCAAAGTAAGGGTTACACCCGACCTGGCAATTGCAAGGGTGTTTTTAAGCTTCTTTAATACAGCCAATAACGCCCAGGCTTTGCAAACTGTAAAGCTGCACGCCTCGGAGATCCGTTATAAACTGGGCAGCCGCATTAAGGACCAGGTAAGGGTAATACCCCAACTGGAGTTTTTTATTGACGACACCAGCGAATACGTTGACCGTATGGATAAGATCTTTGATAAAATACAAAGAGAAGAGAAACAGGCGGATACGGAGTAAAGTATAGCAAGTCAGCTATTACTCACCCGATCTTCGACCACCCTCTCCGCAAGCGGGAAAGAGGGATTTTAAAATAATAAAAATAATACAACAACCCTCTTTCCGCCGAAGGCGAAGAGAGGGTCGCGCTCGAAGAGCCGCGGGGTGAGTCGACGGCGCGCGTTCTCTAAACTAACACCAATGACCCCATCCACCAAACTAACCACCTACCTTCAAGCAAACCCAACGGCCATTGGCAAAGTAGTTGACTACAACGCAGCAACGGATAAA
>JACMRC010000109.1 GCA_014376655.1 Mucilaginibacter sp.
ATAAATTGGCAACCGCGCCCGAAAGTTTGCCGCATGTAACAGCCGAACAGGTTGTTTTTAGCGATGAACCACCGCCGGTAGCAGCCGATGCTTATTTTAATATACCGGTTGAAGAACCATTTGTTCCGCCGGTGGTTGAGCCCGAACAGGAAGCGCCGTATGTGCCGGTAGTTGATGACAGTGCAGAAGATACCGGGGCTAACGATTATACCAATACACCATACAATACTTTTTCTGAACCGGAGCCTGTAAATGTAACGGCAGAACCCGAAAGTACATACCATACTTTTGCCGAGCCAATAGTTGACCCATCGCGCGAAACTATACCGGCATATATTGAGGATGATGAGCCAGGGGCTATGACAACCGCGTATGCAGAAGAAATTCCGGCATATGTTGAAGACGAACATGAAACTTATATCCAGCCGGTAGACGAACAGCTAGTTGCCTATACCGGGGAGCCGCAAGTACAAGAACAACCGGTAGCATATACAACGCCTGAGCAGGAATATTATACACCTGAAACTGAACCGTGGGCCGAAGAAATTGCAGAAACCCCTGTTGCGCCTGTATATGAAGAAACTTCGCTTGCTCAGCAATACGATAATTATATAACAGAAAGCGAAGCAGCACCAACAGAAACTGTAACATCATACGATGAAAGATATTTTCACCAGGCTATTGATGACGAGGTTTATGATGAAATAGTAAGTATAGAGGATATTGGCCTGGAGCAATTGGCCATCATCAATAAATCGGCCAAAGAAGAAGAGGAAAACGCCGCAGCTGCTGCAAACACCCAAACACAGGAAAACTATTTTTACGAACCGATAGCTGAACAGCCTGCTGCTGCACAGCAACCCGCTGCTACACCAGAGCCGGTAAGAGCAACAGATATGCACCCAGCCGTTGTACCGCGCAACAGGCCGGCCATACAGCCGCAAACAATGCAGCGCCAGGCAAAAAGCAACCTGTCAAACTACAACGACGAGAAAATGCCGTATACCTTTATGTGGTGGTTAGATAAAACCCGTAAAGAACACGCAGATATATATCAGCCTTACGTAATTGATCCAACACCTGCGCAGCCTGCTGCTAAAGCAAAACCGAGGGAAGTTGTGGATGAACTACAGCAGCAGTATTATCAAAATATAGTTAGCCATAGCCCCATCACTGATCTTGAAAAAAATTCGCCTAAAGGCCAGTCAGCACAACATGACCGTAAAGAGGATAAAATAATTGAACGCTTTATACAGCAGGAGCCGCAAATTAAACATCCGAGCGGCATCAAACTTGATAATGAGAATAAAGCCAAACGCAGTTCTGAAGATAAAGAAGAATTGGTTACAGAAACATTGGCCCGCATTTATACCGAACAAATGCTTTATCACAAAGCTATATTGACGTATAAAAAATTGATGTTGAAATATCCGGAAAAAAGCCTTTACTTTGCAGGCCAAATTGAACAGTTAGAAAATAAAATAAATTAAGATAAAAAAATGTATATCGTATTAGTGATCCTTGTTGTTATTGTGTGCGCGCTTTTAGGCCTTATTGTATTGATTCAAAACCCTAAAGGTGGTGGTTTATCATCAAACTTTTCAAGCTCATCTCAATTAATGGGTGTGCAAAAAACCGGCGACTTTTTAGAAAAAGGTACCTGGGTACTGGCTATAACTTTAATGATATTATCATTAGCAATTAATGTCGTTACAAAAAGTGGGGTATCTAAGTCAAATTCAGACTATAATGATCAAATTCAAAAATCATTAAAAGCAACACCATCAAGCGCCCCTGCAGCACCTGCTACGCAACCCTTGACATTACCGGCAACCCCGGCAAAAAAATAGGCTGATAAAAGAAACATATAGAAAGGCTTTGGAGTTTTAGCTTCAAAGCCTTTTTTGCATTAAGCTACTGTCATCATGGCATTGATAAATTGATTTAGGTAAACCTGAAAAACATTGATTTACGTAAATCTGACAATACAACAGTATATATGTCAATTTTTGCGCTTGGCATAATTGATGTACAAAAGCAATCACCCGCTAACAACGGGGACTAAAAACTTTTTTATAACCAAAAATTAAATATAAGTATGTCATTAAACATTAAACCTATCGGAGACAGGGTAGTAGTAGAAGCTGCACCGGCCGAAACCAAAACCGCTTCAGGTATCTACATTCCTGAAACCGCGCAGGAAAAACCACAACATGGAAAAGTTGTTGCTGTTGGCCCGGGCAGATATGCTGATTCTACAGGTAACTTAATACCGTTATCAGTTAAAGCCGGCGATAAAGTTCTTTACGGAAAATTTGCCGGACAAGAAGTTACAATTGAAGGTAAAGACTACCTGATAATGAGAGAATCTGATATTTATATCGTATTATAATAATTATTGAATTATTGAGGGAGTGAATTATTGAATTAAATCCCTCTATTCAAAAATCAATAATTCAATAAATCATTAAATCAAAAATTAACAAAGAATGGCAAAGCAAGTAAAATATAATGTTGAAGCAAGAGACGCCCTGAAAAGAGGTGTTGACACTTTAGCAAACGCGGTTAAAGTAACGTTAGGCCCAAAAGGTCGTCACGTAATTATTGACAAAAAGTTTGGTTCACCGGTTATCACTAAAGATGGTGTTACGGTAGCTAAAGAAATTGATCTGAAAGACCCTATCGAAAACATGGGTGCCCAGATGTTGAAAGAAGTTGCATCAAAAACTGCTGATATTGCAGGTGATGGTACTACTACTGCAACGGTATTGGCGCAAGCTATTGTTACTGCAGGTATTAAAAACGTTGCTGCAGGTGCAAACCCAATGGATTTGAAACGCGGTATTGATAAAGCGGTTAAAGTTGTTGTTGAAAGCTTAAAAGCTCAAAAACAAGATGTAGGTGATGATTTCAGCAAGATCAAACAAGTAGCTTCAATCTCTGCTAATAATGACGACGTTATTGGCGAAATGATTGCTGATGCGATGCAAAAAGTTGGTACAGGCGGTGTAATTACTGTTGAAGAAGCAAAAGGTACTGAAACCGAAGTTAAAACTGTTGAAGGTATGCAGTTTGACCGTGGTTACCTATCTGCCTACTTTGTTACCAATACTGACAAAATGGAAGCTGAGTTGGAAAACCCTTACATTTTGATCTACGACAAAAAGATCTCTTCAATGAAAGAGTTATTGCCGATTTTGGAAAAACAAGTACAAACCGGCAAACCATTGTTAATTATTGCTGAAGATTTAGACGGCGAAGCGCTATCAACTTTAGTAGTAAACAAAATACGTGGCTCACTAAAAGTTGCTGCTGTTAAAGCACCAGGCTTTGGCGATCGTCGTAAAGCTATCTTAGAAGACATTGCTATCTTAACCGGTGGTACTGTAATTTCTGAAGAAAGAGGTTACAAATTAGAAAGTGCAGAATTAGAGCACTTAGGTATTGCAGAAAAAGTTATCATTGATAAAGACAATACAACTGTTATTAATGGTGCTGGCAAAAAAGAAGCTATCGAGGCTCGTGTTAATGAGATCAGGACGCAAATGGAAGCAACTACTTCTGATTACGATAAAGAAAAATTACAAGAGCGTTTAGCTAAACTATCAGGTGGTGTTGCTGTATTATACATCGGTGCTGCATCTGAAGTTGAAATGAAAGAAAAGAAAGATCGTGTTGACGATGCTTTACATGCAACCCGTGCGGCTGTTGAAGAAGGTATTGTTGCAGGTGGTGGTGTTGCTTTCATTCGCGCAGTAGCATCTTTAACTGATCTGAAAGGCGATAACGAAGACGAGAACACTGGTATCCAGATCATCCGTCGCGCTATTGAAGAGCCTTTACGTCAAATCTGCGAGAATGCAGGTATCGAAGGTTCTATCATCGTACAAAAAGTAAAAGAAGGTAAAGGCGATTTTGGTTACAATGCACGTACTGACAAGTTTGAAAACTTAATTAGTGCAGGTGTTATTGACCCAACTAAAGTAAGCCGTGTAGCTTTAGAGAACGCAGCATCAATTGCAGCTATGTTGTTAACAACAGAGTGTGTATTGGCTGACGAAGCTGAAGAAGCAGGCGCTGGCGGTCACCCACAAATGGGTGGCGGCGGAATGGGCGGCATGATGTAATCATCAGTCCCCACTTCTATATATATTAAAAAGCCCTGCCTTACGGTGGGGTTTTTTATTTGGCTATGTTTTGCAGATCAAGCAACTGTTGTTGCTTTGTTTTTGAGAATCCGGAAAATTCAAGCCATGTATTAAACATTTCAAAATCCCAGTTGGTAATTTTGCCATTTACGGCAACAGCAGCACTTAAAGACTTTTTTAAACTTTCAAATTGTTGACTGTCAATTAAATATTGAGCGGTTGCTGTTAAATAGCCTTTAGTAATAAGGCTTGATTTAGATGGGTAGCTATAATCTTTATTCAACAATTCGGCTACCTGATCTGGTTTGCCAGCAATTAACAACAATTCGGCGTGGTTTAACGCAATATCTAACGAAGGCTGCTTTGATTTCTGATTGTAGTCCATTGTTTTTTGTTCATTACTCAAGGCAGTATCTATCAGTCTATTGAATTGTTTTTCGTCGCCTATTGATTTATATATTACAGCTGCCTGTTGCAATGCGGACTCGCCATCGAATTCTTTATAGTAATATTCATAAGTTTTGGCGGCTTCTGTCGGCTGGCCTAATGCTAAATGCGATTTGACTTTGTACCTTATTACAGGTTCAATAAAGTTGATTACTCGGAAACCTCTGGTGTTTTGTCGAGTCAGGTAACGATCAAAGTCTTTAATAGCGCCGTTATAATCGCCGGTTTTGAAACGACAGGTTCCTATTTGGTCCCAACTAATATTCCGATTATATTCAATAGAATCAGCCTCAAACGACTTTTGCGCATAATTAACGCCTTGCTGCCACTTCTCTGCATAATATAAGTTTGTAACAACCTTGGTTAACGCGGTTGCATAATCCCTATTTGGTACAACGTTTGTTTTTATATCAATACCCAATTCATCAAATAGTATTTTCATATCAGCCTTGTTTTGTATACTAAGGGTGGTTTGGCTATTCTTTAAATTTAAGGGATTACCATTTAGGTTTATTTCGTAAGCAGCTGTAGTTAATGCAAACTGCGCAGGGAGTGTAACCAGTTTGTTATTCCGTAAATCTAAATCGTAAAAGGTCATGGTGGCCCATTTGTCGTTTGCCGGTAGTTCGGTTATATTACAATTATACAAGTTAGCCCGTAACCCTTTTCTTGCCATTGAAAGTATTATGTCAAATATACTTTTGCTGTTTAATGAGGCATTGCCGCTAAGCGTTAATGTTTCTAACAGCGGTGTGTTTTTTAATCCCGGAGGTAGTGTTTTAAAACTATTATTTTCTGTTATACTCCTGCTGATTCGACTAAATTGTTGATTTTCTGGTTTTTCTATATCAAATATACTTCGCCATTCTACCGATTGTAATTCAATAGATCTTAATTTTTTGCAATTACCTAAAGAAAAAGGTAATTCATTTAGGATATTGCCCTCGGCCGAGAAATATGCCAATTCAGTGAAATTTCCTATATGATCGGGCAAAGCAGTAAGCCGGTTAAGCCCTACGTTCAATGTGTTTAAACTATATTTTATTTCTTTTACATCGGGTAAAGACGTAAGGTCGTTGTTATTGACATTGATAGTTTCTAATCCTGGTAGTTCGAACCATTCTGCAGGAAACGTCGTCAGCCTGTTTTTTGATAAATTTATATTTTTAAGATTTTTTAAACTTCTCCAGCCATCAGGAAGGCTACTTATTTTGCTGGCAGAAGCTTCAAGAGTTACTAACTTGGTTAAATGGGTAATAGCCCCTGGTAATGATGTTAAAGCGTTGTAAGTTAAATCAAGCTTTTTTAATTTCTCGCAACCATAACGCTGGCTTTCAGGTAGTTTTCTTAATTTATTTGATCCCGCGTATATGTATTCAACCTGTGGCAGATTAAATAAACTAAGAGGAAGCTCTGTTAAATTATTTTGATCTACCGATACTTTTTTTAGATGTATTAAACTTTCAAAAATATTAGGAAGCGTAGACATCTTATTAATTGAAAGTGCAATTGAATCTAAATTATTAAATCTTTTTATAATATTTAATTGCTCTGGATGGGTAGCTAATGATGGAAAATAAACCAAACTTAGGTATTTAAGTTTGACTAATTTTTTAATACCATAGATGGTTTGTGTTGTATCCGAAAAAAATCTAAAGGAAAGGTTAGTCAGGTTTTTTAACTTGCCAACCTCATCTGATATTTGTATAGATTTATCAGCATAGCAACTATGCAAATTAAGGGTTGCTAATTGGTTAAATCGCGACAATACAGATGCATCGCCCAATGTACAAAACTCAAGTTTCAAGGTTTTTAAGAATTTTACTTTAGAGAGATTAGTTAAGGTATTTACATCTGGGCCGGCTTTTGGCGCACTGCCTGATAGCATTACAGTTTGCCATTTTACAGTGCTTAGATCAATTCCCTCCAGGTTTAAAGACGATGCTTTGATAGAATTTAGACCCACCAACTTGGTTATGCTTGCAGGTAGCTTGTTATTTATAACTTCGAAGGAAATGGTGTGCAAATTTTTTAACGATGCTAATTTATTAATAGCGTCCTCCATATCCAATTTTCGCGTATATGAAAAGCTAATACCTTGCAACTGTTGCAAAAACTGAATAGTCGATGGCAACTGATACATTGTAGCAGACGGTGATGAAAAAAACTCATCCCGTATCCTAATGAATACTAAGTTGGGGAACTTGGTTAGCGTTTCAAAAATTATGGAAAGGTTTGGCCTTTGAGCGTTCATTATCTCAAGGCCATATACCTTGTCTTGTAATCCTTTGCTAATTATAGCCTTAAGATCCGTAACATCGTTTATCTGGATGTTTATTTCATGTGGTGTTTTTTGGGCTGATAAAAACTTGGATTGGGTATGAAAGCTAACTAAGTCATAAAATATATGTCCGTCTATATATTTATTAAATACTTTTTGAGTGTTTTGAGCAAAAACTGTATAAGCTGGAAATATAAGTAAGAACAGAAATAATTTTAAGTTTGATTTAGGCATCCTTAAAGTTATAAAATCTTTTCGAAATCATTTAAACGACATAATCCTAAACCAAAAAATTGCTTTTAAATTTTAACCGATGATAAGCTTGCTTCTAAACTCATCGTCTCAAATTGCCGAGCCTTTTTTTGCGGTTTACAGCTTTTTTTTGTATTTTTATATAATTCCAACCGCCAGCCGTTAAACGGCGCATTCTTGCGGACCCAAATTTGGAAAATAAATTGCAATTTTTATATTATGCGTTTATAGTCAGAAAGTTAAGCATAATATTCACTGTAAAATATGCGTGAATTTGTGTGATAAACGCGTGAAATCGTGCGATAAACGCGTGAAATCGTGCGATATATGCGTGATATCATGAGATATGGTGTGGTAGATAATAAGA
>JACMRC010000110.1 GCA_014376655.1 Mucilaginibacter sp.
AAGAAAATAACTTTGGTACACGTAAGCGTTTGCTGGAGTATGATGACGTAATGAACTCGCAACGTACTGTTGTTTACACCAAACGTAAAAACGCGTTGTTTGGCGAACGTTTAGACGTGGATTTAAATAACACCATTTTTGATGTGGTTGAAGATGTTGTTACCGAATACAAAGAGCAAAACAATTACGAAGGCTACCGTTTAGAGGTTATCCGTTTGTTCTCTGTTGATGTAGAGCTAAGCCAGGACGAATTTGCAGGCACCAGCCTTAACGATTTAACAGACCGTACTTTTGCCGACGTTACCGAGTTTTACAAACGTAAATCAGAAGCTATCAGTGCGCAAGCTGCTCCTGTTTTAAAAGATGTATACAATACTCGTGGTAACATCATCGAAAACATTGTAGTACCGTTTACTGATGGTGTACATTCTATCCAGGTTGCTGTACCGCTTAAAAAAGCGGTGGATAACAATGGGGTAGAGGTTGTTAAATCGTTTGAAAAAAACGTTACTCTTGCCTTAATTGACGATGCGTGGAAAGAGCACTTACGCGAAATGGACGAGTTAAAACAGTCTGTACAAAACGCGGTGTACGAACAAAAGGACCCGTTATTGGTTTATAAGTTCGAGGCGTTTAACCTGTTCCGTTCTATGTTGGCTACAGTTAATAAAGAGATAGTGAGTTTCTTGTTCAGAGGTGGTATTGCTGCACAGCAGGCACCTGATGAAGTACAGGAGGCCCGCCCTCAGCCAAAAACCGATCTGAAAAATATCCGCACCTCGAAACCGGAACTGGTTGGCGATGGCGGCACCGGTTTACCTGATTTTGGCGATACGCGCGAGCAGCAAAAACAAATGCCTGTACGCGCCGAGCAAAAAATAGGCAGAAACGACCCTTGCCCTTGCGGTAGCGGTAAAAAATACAAAAGCTGCCATGGTATAGGCCAGGCGTAAGCCTCACCCAACCCTCTCCTGAAGGAGAGGGCTTTTAAAAAGAAACAATGAAAAACGCATCCGTGTATAAAGCAATTTTTAGCAATATATGCGGGTGCATTTTTTTTATAGCTATTTTTATACCGGCAACGGCGCAGGCGCAAACTCGCGGTACGGTTGAAGTTATAAAAGATGCACGCATAGATACCTTAGCCGCACGACGTGCAGGCTTAAAAGCGACAGGTAGTACGCCAACTGCGTCGGCAATTTATTCGACATCAAGCTATGGCTACCGGGTGCAGATATATAATGGATCAAGCCGTAAGGAAGCCTATGATGTGCAATCGAGGTTTATGAATGAGCACCCCGGTATGCGCACCTATATCGCTTACACCGAGCCAAACTATAAGGTGCGGGCCGGCGATTTCAGGTTACGTTTGGAGGCCGAAAGATTAATGCAGGACTTAAGGGGCAGGTTTACCAGCCTTTTTATTATAGAGGGGAAAATTAATCCCCCAAAACCAGGTACACAAAATGATTAAACAGCAGATCCAAAAACTTTCTAAAGGTATTTTTGATGAAGTGGTAGCTAACCGCCGCCATATCCATAGCCATCCCGAGCTTTCATTTGAAGAAGTGGAAACATCGGCTTTTGTAGCAAAAAAACTTGATGAGTTAGGTATCGGATGGGAACGCATGGCCGATAATGGTTTGGTTGCCTTAATAAAAGGCGCTAAGCCATCCGACAAAGTTGTGGCCCTGCGTGCTGATATGGATGCCTTGCCGATAACGGAAGCTAACGAGGTGCCTTATAAATCACAAAACGTAGGTGTAATGCATGCCTGCGGACATGATGTGCATACGTCATCCCTGTTAGGCACTGCAAAGATCTTAACCGAGCTTAAAGAAGATTTCGGCGGTACAGTTAAACTAATATTCCAACCTGCCGAAGAACGTTTACCTGGTGGTGCCAGCCTGATGATAAAAGAAGGTGTACTGGAAAACCCAAAACCTGGCGCGGTATTGGGCCAGCATGTAATGCCATTTATTGATGCCGGTAAATTTGGTTTCCGCTCGGGGCAATACATGGCATCTACGGATGAATTGTATGTTACCGTACGTGGTAAAGGAGGCCATGGCGCACAACCGCATAACAATATCGACCCGGTAATTATTACCGCGCATATATTAATTGCTTTACAGCAGATTGTAAGCCGTATGGCGGCACCTACTAATCCGACTGTATTGTCGTTTGGTAAGGTGATAGCTAACGGCGCAACCAACGTAATCCCTAACGAGGTTAAGCTGGAAGGAACTTTCCGTGCGTTGAACGAAGAATGGCGCGCCGAGGCCCATATCAAAATGAAAAAAATGGCCGAAGGCATTGCCGAAAGCATGGGCGGCAGCTGCGAGTTTAATATCATGAAAGGTTATCCGTTCCTGATAAACGAGCCAAAGCTAACCAAGGCTACCCGTGCAAATGCCGTTGATTATTTAGGCGCAGAAAACGTAGTCGACCTGGATATCTGGATGGCTGCCGAAGATTTTGCTTACTACTCGCAAGTGGCCGATGCTTGTTTTTACCGCATGGGTACCCGTAACGAAAGCCGCAATATCGTATCAGCTGTACACACACCTACTTTTGATATCGAAGAAACCGCATTAGAGCAAAGCATAGGTTTGATGGCTTATTTGGCGGTTAAACAATTGGGTAATTAGATAGCGCGCCGGATGTCATCCTGAGCTTGTCGAAGGATAGCGGGTAAAGGCCTTTGCACACATGCTTCGACGGGCTCAGCATGACAACGCTCTTTATTTAGTGATAATAAACATGATCAAAAAAGTATTCTTAGCTTTCTGCCTTTTGCTTTCTGCTATTAGCTTAAAGGCGCAGCAGCACCGCTTTAACCCCGATACCATACTTACGGTGGTGATAGATTCGCCGGTTAATATCCGGTCGCACAAGCTAAACGCGCAGGATTTTATTGATGCCATATTAGCCGACACAGGTTTTTACAAAGCTTTCCGCAACATGAAGCGCTACGGCTTTACAGCCGAAAATAACATTTACACTTACGATAAGAATAATAAAATTGATGGAGAGATCCATCGCCGGATCAGGCATACTATAGTAAACGGCAAACCTAAAACCGAATACTTACTAAAGCAGGATAAGGGCAACGTCTACAAAAAGAATGGAAAATACGAGCTGTATACGGTTGAACTGTTTGATTATATTTTTGACAATGCTTATAAATCTGAGTTCTCTACTGCCGACCCGTTAACTGAGGGCGGCAAGAATGGATCATACAAAGCCAAGGCAAAGACACTGATATTCACACCGGGACGCAGGGTGTCTGGATTGCCGTTCCTGAGCAGCAAGACCGAGATTTTTAGCCGCGATATGCGACAGTTTTACAGCTATGAGTTTGCCCGGGGTAAATACTTGGATACTATACCCGTTTATCGTTTTAAAGTAATTAAAAAGCCAAGCATTGCCGATGGCGATGTAATGATCCGCGAACTCACTACCATTTTTGATATGCGGAATTTTAAGATCCTGGGCCGCTATGTAGATATGAAATACAGTAACATCTTTTTCGATTTTGATGTGAAGATGAATATTGAACTAATCCCATATAACGGCGAACTGCTACCCGCGAAAATGAGTTATTCGGGCAATTGGGATATACCTTTTCATAAAGAGGAACGTGCAAGCTTCCTGATCTTTCACAGAGATTATAGAAAGTGATTTCACTGATTATTCTATGATTACACCGATAGTTATAGAATAGTCCATCGGTGTAATCATAAAAATCTAATCGGTGAAATCGTTATTTAATTTGTTTCAGCATTTCTTTTACAGCAGCTTCCAGTTGCTGGTCCTCGCCGGTTAGCTCCTGGTTATAGTCGTTATTAACTTTAATATCTGGTAATAAATCGTGGTTTTCGGTAGCGTGCGTTTCACCATTGCCCCAGCTTGCCACCATCGGGATGCCGAATATTATCGAACTATCTATCTGGTTTTCCCACCATACGGCGGTACCCGTACCTGCAACAGGCATACCTACCAATTTGCCAAGTCCCAACTCTTTATAAGCATAAGGGAACATGAACGCGTCTGAATAATTGCCTTCGCACATTAACACGCAACTTGGTTTAGACCATTTATTACCCGGCTCGCCACCGGTAGTAACCGCACCTTGCGGGCGAAAAGAGAAATACTTTTTACCACCCAGGAAAGTAACCAGGTCATCATGCAACCAACCGCCGCCGTTAAAGCGGGTATCAACAATCAACGCTTTTTTGGTTAAATTTTTACCCAGTACTTTGTCAAAGGTTTTGCGGTAGCTGGCTTCGTTCATACCTTCAACATGCACGTAACCAACTTGCCCGTTTGATAAGCTATCCGTTAAATGTTCCATCTTGCGCACCCACCTATCATATAACATTCCGTTTTCTGTACCACCTGCAATTGGCTTAATGGTTTCGTTAAACACAGCCTTGGTGGCCGGGTCATGGAAAGTTATCAAGGTAAATTTGCCGGCTTTGTTGTTTAGTAATTTGGCCCAATCGTCGTTATCTGTGATAGGGGTGCCGTCAATTTTATCAATGATATAACCTTTTTGCATTTTGGTTTTTGCAGTGGCAAAAGGGCCACCGGTTATGATATCTCTTACTAACAAGCCATCGCCCGTTCTCGAATAATCATACAATAAACCCAATGCAGCGGTACGGTCGCCGTCAGGGAAACTAACAGCGTAAATACCACCGGTATGCGATACGTTTAACTCGCCCAGCAACTCGCTTAACAATACCTGGAAATCATAATTATTGCTTATGTATGGCAACATACGCGCGTAGTTCTCTTGGTAGTAAGTCCAGTCAACGCCTTGTAATTTAGGGTCGAACAGTTTTTTTCTAACCTGTTTAACAACGTGGTTAAAAATATAAGTACGCTCTGCGGCTGCATCTAAAGTAAAAGTGGTAGCAAATGGGATAGGGGTAACTTTGCCATCGTCAACACCAATACGCATTAAACCGCCGCCCGAGTTTAAGAACAGCGCCTTGCCATCCTTACTCATTTCTAACGACCCGCCACCAGCATTTAGCTCGGCAAGTATGCGGGTTTCGCGTGTGCGGGTTGATAGTACCCATAAGTTATAACCTTTATCAAAACGTGCCAAATAGTAAAGTTTTTCACCATCCTTTGATAGTTTGGAGTCGCCAATATTTGATGAGGTTAACGTTAAGCGTACGGTACGGTCCTCTAAATTTTCAAGGTTAGGCAAAAACTCAGGGATAGCGGGTGGGGTTACTTTTTCCTTCTTAGCTTTTGCGATACTATCAGCCTTGGC
>JACMRC010000111.1 GCA_014376655.1 Mucilaginibacter sp.
TAACCAGGGGCTTGTTATAGGCTCGCACGCGGTACTTACAACCGGGTCTGTTGCCACAAAAAATCTGCAGCCTTACTCTATTTACCAGGGAAACCCTGCCATGAAAATACGCGACCGCGTTATAAGCTAATTTACTATTGGCTATTGATCTCTTTCCAGAGCAGATCTTTCAACACATCAAGATTTTTCTGAGCTACTGATGATATAAACACCGATGGTATATCTGTTGGTACCTGTTTTTTCATTTCGCCAACTAACTCATCATCCAACATATCCGATTTTGTGACAGCTATTACACGGGGTTTGTGCATTAGTTCGGGGTTGTATTCGTTTAGCTCTTTTAATAAAATATCGTATTCTTCCTGGATAGTACGTGTTGTATCAGCAGGTACCATAAACAATAACACGGCATTACGCTCAATATGTTTCAGGAAACGGATGCCCAAGCCTTTACCTTTCGATGCACCCTCAATAATACCCGGAATATCGGCCATAACAAACGACCTGTTGTTACGATAAGCTACGATACCTAAATTAGGCACAAGCGTTGTAAAGGCATAATCGGCTATCTCAGGCTTAGCTGCCGATACGACAGATAGCAAGGTTGATTTACCTGCATTAGGGAAACCTACCAAACCAACATCAGCCAGTATTTTAAGTTCTAATATGTTCCACACCTCCAGGCCTTCTTCGCCGGGTTGTGCAAAACGCGGGGTTTGGCGGGTTGCTGTTTTAAAGTTAGCATTACCCAAGCCGCCACGGCCGCCTTTGGTTAATATTTTAGTCTCGCCGTCCGTATTTATCTCGAATAGTATCTCGCCTGTTTCTGCATCGCGCATTATAGTTCCTAACGGAACTTCCAGGATCTCATCGCGGCCGGTTTTACCGCTGCTTAATGAGCTGCTGCCCGGGTCGCCGTCGCCGGCAATAACATGCTTTCTAAATTTAAGGTGCAATAAGGTCCACAGTTGCGCATTACCTTTTACAATAATATGCCCACCACGGCCACCATCGCCACCATCAGGCCCGCCGGTTGCCGTACGTATATCGCGGTGCAAATGCGCCGAACCTGCCCCGCCCTTACCAGAGCGACAGCAAATTTTTACATAATCAACAAAGTTTGAACCTGACATATTTTATTTTCCTTAAAGATGCAAAGTCCGGCAGTTACAAGCTACATAGCTTAAACTACCGGACTTTGCAAAGATAATTACCTTAGGGTTTAGCCTATTATTTATTTTTCCAGGCACCAATGATGCCGCAGATAGCGCCGAATATTTCGTCGACTGTGCCAATACCATTAATACTTTTAAACTTATTCTGGCCTTTATAAAAGTCGGCAACAGGGGCTGTTTTGCTATTGTACTCGTGTATGCGCTTACGTATTACTTCAGGGTTAGCGTCATCTGGTCTGCCAGAATCTTTACCTCTTAATAACAATCTGCGTTCCAGCTCATCATCATTAACCTCTAACGCTATCATGCCGGATATAGCTGATTTTTTGCTTTCCAGCAATGCATCTAACGCTTCTGCCTGTGCTACCGTACGTGGGAAACCATCAAATATAAAGCCCTTGCCATCTTTGTTAGCGTCAAGCTTATTGCTTATCATGCCTATTACTACCGCATCGGGCACTAATAAACCTTCGTCCATTAGCTTCTTTGCTTCTAAACCAAGCGCTGTTCCTTGTGAAATTTCGCCACGAAGCAAATCACCTGTCGATAGGTGTATAAGACCGTATTTTTCGATAAGTTTTTGTGATTGAGTACCTTTCCCAGCTCCTGGCGGGCCAAATAACACTAAGTTGAGCATGTGCGTTTTTCAAATTAAAAGCCTTTCGGCCTGCCTGCCGGGAGGCAGGTGTGACACTGAAAGGCTTAACCGATTATGTGCACTTGTAGGGATTCGAACCCCAAACCTTCTCATCCGTAGTGAGATGCTCTATCCAATTGAGCTACAAATGCAATATTTTATCTAAATATTCTCTACCGACACCCGATTTCAAATACTTTTCTCTATTTCTTGCTTCAACCCGAGTTTCAAAACTCTCGCTATGTACCTTTATCCAAGGTCTATAAGCTTTGGTTGATGTATTATATCCTCCGTTATGTTGTAGCAATCTTTTTTCGGGATCGCTACTCATTCCCACATATCTTCGATTAGTTTTTTGACTTTGTAAAACGTAAACAAAAAACATATTCTCGTAGTGAGATTCTCTATCCAATTAAGCCCTGCCTGCCGGCAGGCAGGTACAAATGCAATTATATCCGCTTTTTTAACGGACTGCAAAAATAGGATTTCTTTTTAAATCCACCGAAAATATTTGAAAATTACTTTACTTTCTCTGCAATTGCTGCAAAATCAGGCAAATCGCCTGCGTTTTCTAACACTTCGGCGTATATAATATTCTGTTCTTCATCTATAACGAAGGCTGCTCTTTTTGATACGCCTTTCATCCCGAAGGCAAATTCTTCATATAAAGCACCGTAAGCACCTGATACTTCTTTATTGAAATCAGACAGCAGATCGAACTGGTAATTGTTCTCTTCTTTAAACTTACCTAATGAAAAAAGCGAATCGACAGAGATCCCTAATATAGTAGCGCCTAAGCCATCATAATAACCAAAGCTATCGCGCATGGTGCAAAGCTGCGTAGTGCAAACACCTGTAAACGCCAACGGGAAAAAATGGATAACTACTTTATGCCCTTTAAAATCGGCTAATGAAACTTCTTTCTTGTCTGATGAAAATAAAGTGAACTGTGGTGCCGGCTGGCCTATGCTTAATGACATGTTGTGTGTTTTTTGTACAAAGAAATAATAATTAGGCTAATGTTTGCATAATTTATACCCACCTTCTTAAATTTTACATTAATACAGCAAATTCAACTACCCACAACAAGATGTCCCCGACTGAATGGGAGGGCATTTTACAGAGCCGTAGCTGCAAAAAACGCAGCAATCGCCTGTTTGCGGTTTTAAGAGTGTTTTGCAACTTTCACATTCGTAAAAGTACTGGCAAGCAGTCACCGGCATTTTCTCCTCCTTTTTAAAATCACAAACCGGGCATGTAATTACTGAATTTAGTTTTATTTCTGTTGTCATCACATTATTATCATTTCACCGTTACCTTTTTATAGTACCATCCCCGTGGGTCAATAATTGGCTGCGTTTTGCTCTTTATCATAAACCTTGTTGTTTTACCGGCGGTAGTTGTGTGCATTAATCCTTTATCGGTCATTATATCCAAAGGCAGCTCCATGGGGCTGTTTTTTATGGTAGTGTACCAGGTATCGGGGCCGGTTTGCACCAGTTCAAACTCCATAAAATCCAGTGTGTACAGGTAAAAATCAAACAGCAGTTTCAGGTTTTTGCCAGACTGTGCCGAGTAATATTTTTCTACCTGGTCTGTAGTGAAAAACTGGTTATAAGGATATTTAACATCAACAATAAACTTCTTTAACGCGGGGAAGAAAACATCATCGCCCAAAACATAGCGCAAGGTATGCAGCAGGAATGCGCCTTTAGAATACATATCCGTATTATAATGCCAGTTTAAATACGAAGCGCTATCAGTAATTACCGGCTTTATGCCCCTTATACCGGCACGTTTTTTAACCATAACCGAATCGTACCCCGCCTCGCCCCTTGCATCCCTAAAAAATAGAGCCTCGGCATAGGTGGCAGATCCTTCCTGGATCCACATGTGCGACCAATCGTAATTAGTTATCTTATTTGCCCACCATTCGTGCGCATACTCATGGAACATTTCTCCATTAAATTCTAACCCGTTCTCGTATTTATTATAAGCAAAGCTGCCACTATAAGTAACCATAGTTTGGTGCTCCATGCCCGAGTTTGGCACTTCGGCAACACCTATCTTCTCCAGGAACCACGGGTATTCGCCATAGTATTTTTCCATCATGTGGGTATCGCGTACACGCATATCCAGCACTTTGTTAGCCTGTGCGCTATCCTCTTCCAAAACATAAAACTCTATCGGCACGGTATGCCCGCCAATGGTAGTAAAAGGGCGTTTGTAAACCGCATACTTACCTATGTTAAATACAACGGTATAATTGCTTATGGTGTAATTAGTTTTCCAGTGCCAGGTAGCTTTGTTGTTGGCTACATTTTTTACCCCCTGCAGTAAACCGGGGCCGGCAACAGATAATCCTTTAGGGATGGTGATAAATAGTTCTA
>JACMRC010000007.1 GCA_014376655.1 Mucilaginibacter sp.
AATAAAAAGGCATTTTTAATTTGAGTCGGTTTGACCACACGTGAAAGTAACAGACCGGCAAAGAAAGGGTACATTGTACGGGTTAGCCCAATGCGTACCTGTTCCACATTTAGTGTCCAGCCACCACTAACGTCTCCGTTGGTGATTGCCAGGTGTGCAAGTGCGATAGCAGCGATGCCTACCAAGATACTTAAAGCCGTTTTAGAAAATTTCCTGATCCAGATAGCATAAAGAATGTTGGCAATATATTCAAAGAACAATGACCAGCCCACGCTATTCAGGGGGTGCATCTCTTGCCAGCCACGTATATCAAGCGATAGCGGTACGGGCAGGATAGTATAACCTATCAGCATCACCAGCAGCATCTTCCAGGCAGGAATAGTATGAATAAGCGGCCATAGCGTAGAATCTGTGAAATAGAATCCGATAGCGCCGAGGGTCATCCCTAAAACCACCATTGGCTGCAAACGTCCGATGCGGCGTTTAAAGAAACTACCCACCGTCATTTTACTCCATCTGTCATCATAAGCGTAGCCCATAACAAAGCCCGATAATAAAAAGAAAAAATCTACAGCCAGGTAACCATGGTTAACTAATTTATCTAAATTACCGGTGGCTAATGGCTCTGCCAGGTGAAAGGTTACCACGATGATAGCTGCCACACCGCGAAGGCCGTCTAATATAGGATAGTGTGGCTTGGTAGCCAGTTCATTATTATTCATTAGTAAATTTGCATATTCAGGCTATAATTAAACCGGCGCAAATTATAAAAAAGAATGCATGGTGCCCCAAATGCTTTAGCCGAAGCGCTAATTGCTAATCCAGCGCTTCAATATTCTTCTTAATCCTATTTCGCTCCCCTTTATTCTTCGCCAACTTAAATGCACGCTGCAAATGCTGCAAAGCCATACTTTTATCAATGCCGGTATATAAATATCCCAACAGCGAATGGTACAAATGGCTATCCTTCAACTGCGTTAGTTTCTCCGCCTCAACAATAGCTTTTTCCTTACCATCGGCTTTAGCCAATGCGTAGGTACGGTTAAGCGCTGCCATGGGCGAGTACTCCAGGATCAGCAGTTTATTATAAAGCTGTAATATGTTTTCCCATTTCTCGGCGCTGTCTTCCTTTTTGGTATGCCAGTAAGCAATGGTAGCCTCGATATGATAGCGGCTAAGCTGCTCGCCGCGCGAGGCAAGAATAAGGTAGTTGGTCCCTCTTGATATTAGTTCATCATTCCAAAGGCTGGTGTCCTGTTCGTCGTATATGACAATTTCGCCATCCTTATCCATCCGGGCATCAAACCGCGAAGCATGGAAACACATTAGCGCAAACAGCGCGTTAACAGCGGGCAGGTCGGTAGCTTTGTTGCTTACCAACAGGTGGTTTAAGCGCATGGCTTCCAGGCAAAGGTCGCGGCGTAAATTAATATTGCCGCTGCTTGAATAATAGCCCTCGTTAAACAGCAAGTATAAAGTAAGCAATACGGTTTCCAGCCGCTTGTTTATCTCGTTGGCATTAGGGAACTCAATTTTTACCTGCTCGTCGCGCAGTTTCTCTTTGGCCCTAAACAACCGTTTGTTAATGGTTTCTTTGTTCGATAGAAAGGCATAGGCAATTTCATCAATCCCAAAGCCGCAAAGTATGCGTAGGGCTAATCCTATCTGTGCTTCGGCAGGGATGATGGGCTGGCAAATGGCAAACATCATTTGCAACTGGCTGTCGTTTATGTTTTCTTCGGATAGGTCGATCTCTAACTCGCTACTTTGCGCATTCTCAAGTTGTATAGCCGGGCTAACCTTTTGGGTAAAGATTGCATTATGCTTTAAATGATCCTTAGCCTTGTTTTTGGCTACGGTGTACAGCCAGGCCGCAGGATTTTCTGGTAACTTTTTGGCCCAGGTTTCTGTAGCCAGCAGGAAGGTGTCGCCGGCAATATCTTCGGCTATTTGGATATGCTCAAACCCAAACAGGCGTGCCAGCACAGCAACTATTTTGCGGTATTCGGTACGGTATAAATTGGGTAGCAGCTGGTCGTTTAGCATAAATAGAACGCCCCCGTATTACGGGGGCGTTAAAATAAATTATTGCATTGGTACAATTTGGCGTACTTCAACAGTGCCGCCTGTGGCTAATATTGGGCACCCTTTTGATAGTTCGGCAGCTTCTTCAAGTGATGCCGCACGGATGATGATAAAACCACCCAGGGCTTCTTTAACTTCTACGTAAGGGCCGTTGGTAATTACTCCGTCTGATTTTACTACTTTGCCATCGGTGGCTAAGCGTGCGCCGCTGTTAGCCAGCCTGTTTTGCGCGGCAAGGCCGCCCATCCAGTCTTGCCAAGGCTTGGTAACTTCCTGCATTTGTGCCGGGGTTAGTTGCATGTCAAAGTTGGCATCGCGTCTAAAGATCAATAAGAAATCGTTCATGTTGTTTTGAGTTTAATGGTTAAAAAAAACTAATGACGACCCATCTTTTAAATATTGGACAAGCCACCACATTTTTTATAAACCATGTAATGAAGGTAATAAAAATTAACACGCTGCGCTTGCATCATTTGGTATGGCGAAGCAGAAAAAATTAAATATTACCTTTGCGGCATATTAATACAAATACCTTGGATACCGCACTACCAACAAATAAAGAATTTGATTTTGCCGCCGGCGAACTGCTGCTGGTTAATAAGCCCTATGAATGGACAAGCTTTGATGTGGTAGGCAAGCTGCGTAATTCATTTAAGCCGTTAAAGTTAAAGGTGGGTCATGCCGGCACGCTTGACCCGTTGGCTACCGGCTTGCTAATCATTTGCACAGGTAGGATGACCAAACAGATTGATACTTTCCAGGCCGAAGAAAAAGAATATACAGGTACCATGGTGTTGGGGGCAACCACGCCATCATACGATATGGAAACCGAAGCCGACCAAACTTTTAGCATAAGCAACCTGACTGACGACGCCATACGTAATGCCTGTGAACAATTTACCGGTGATATACAACAATACCCGCCCGCACATTCGGCTATTAAAATAGATGGCGAGCGCCTTTATGAAAAAGCACGCCGCGGCGAAGAAGTGGAACTACGTTTACGCAATGTTACCATAACCGCATTTGAAATAACGCGCATAGAACTGCCAGAGGTTGACTTTAGAGTAGTATGCAGCAAAGGCACTTATATCCGGTCGTTAGTTCATGATTTAGGCAAGGCGCTTAATAATGGCGCTTACCTATCAAAACTAACCCGTACCCGCAGCGGTAACTTTAAAATAGAAGATGCCTGGGAGGTGATGGATTTGGTTACGGTAATAAGAGCTGAAAGCGGAAAGCCAAAAGCAGAAAGCATTTAGTTTGTTTAAGAAATTTAAAAGGAAGCTTTTAGCTTTGCGCTTTATGCTTTTAGCTTAATAAAAATGAACATATACCATCATATTGATGAATTTAAGCCTGTTAAAAATGCCGTTGTAACCATTGGTACGTTTGATGGGGTACACCTGGGGCACCGCAAAATAATATCGCGCATAAAAGAGCTGGCCGATGCAACAGGTGGCGAAACTGTTATCCTTACTTTTTTCCCGCATCCGCGAATGATATTACACCCGGAGGATGAGAGCATTAAGTTGATCAATACCATTAATGAGAAAGCTCAACTGTTAGAACAATTGGGTGTAGACCATTTAATTATCAACCCTTTCTCTCGTGATTTCTCCAACCAAAGCGCCGAGGATTATATCCGCGATGTGCTGGTTAATAAAATAGGCACCAAAAAAATTGTGATAGGCTACGACCATCGCTTTGGTAAGGACCGCCGTGGTGGTTTAGAGGATCTGTTACACTTGTCGCCGGTTTACGGCTATGAGGTAATTGAGATACCCGAACAAGATATTAACGATGTAGCGGTAAGCTCTACCCGCATTCGCGAAGCGTTATTGGTTGCTGATATTGATCTGGCTAACCAGTTTTTGGGCTATCTATTCTTCATCACAGGAAAAGTTATACGCGGCGACCAGATTGGCCGCCAGATTGGTTACCCAACAGCTAATATCCAGGTCGAGGAAAAATATAAGCTCATCCCTGCTGATGGCATCTTCGCGGTTAAAGTACAACACGCCGATATAGAATATAAAGGTATGGCTTACATCGGCAGTCGCCCTACCATTAACGGTATGACCCGTAATATCGAAGTTAACCTGTTTAATTTTGATAAAGAGATCTATAACGAAAGCATTCGTATGGAGTTCCTGCATTTTATTCGCGGTGATGTTAAGTTTAACGGCCTTGATGAATTAAAGGTGCAGATAGCGAAGGATAAAGAAGACGTGATTGGCTTAATTGGTCATTAGTCATCGGTCATTAGTGATTTTTGCATTGAATTCTGAAACTTTAATTGATAGCTTTGTTTTACCTATGAGTTAGTTATTGCAATACCCCGAATGACTAATGACACAATGACCAATGACTAAACTCAATATAAACAAGACTGAAAGCGAATTTCTAAATTCCACTATATCCCATTGGGAAAAAGAAGGACTGCTTAACGACGAAAAAGCCGAAACCCTGCGTAACTCGTACGAAGTAAAAGGTTTCGACTGGATGCGGCTGGCCAAGTATTCGTTTTGGATAGCGCTTATCTGCGGCGGGGTATCATTTACCTTCCTGATAGTTAATGATGTGGTGGTTAACTGGCTCAAACATTTATACTATACGCCTGATATTATCATTAGCATAGTTTCAGCCATTTTAGCGGCCTTCCTGTTTTACTGGGGCCGACGCAGAGAGCGATTATATCCCGAAAAAATCTTCAGTAATGAGGCGGTAATATTTACCGGCATATTGTTTACCGCCTGTTGTATAGCCTACCTGGGCAAAACGCTGGATAGGGGGTCGGGCCATTACTCGTTACTTTTTCTGCTATCAGTTTTTGTATATGGCTTTTTAGGCTGGCGTATGCAGTCACGGATGATCTGGATTTTCGCGCTGATATCCTTAGGCAGTTGGTTTGGCACCGAAACCGGTTTTCAAACGCACTGGACCGATTACTTTTTAGGTATGAATTACCCATTGCGGTTTGTAATATTTGGCTTGGTATTAGTAAGCGCCTGTGCTGTTTTGCGTAATCGTAAATGGTTTGCCTATTTTGCCGAGCATACCTATGTGGTAGGGTTGCTGTACCTGTTTATGTCGCTTTGGTTGTTAAGCATATTTGGCAACCTGGGTAATTTGGACAGATGGTATCACATCAAGCAAATAAGCTTGTTTTATTGGGGCATTATATCCATGTGTGTGGCGGGCGGTTTCCTGCTGTTCGGTTTAAAAAGCAAGGATGATATCTCCCGCGAGTTTGGCATCACCTTTTTAATTATTTTTATCTACACCAAATATTTCGAATACTTTTGGGACAACACCAATAAAACCGTTTTCTTTGCTATTCTTGCAGCCTCGTTTTGGTTAATAGGTAGGAAATCCGAGAAGATCTGGAATTTAAAAAGTAAAACCCCGGCTGTATAACAAACCCCACTTAAGACCCAATAATGAAAAAAAGTGTTTCCCTCCTGGTTTTATTGTTTTTGCTGATGGACAGTGTACTGGCTCAAAACAACAATGCAGATTTTTTTAAAGAAACCTACCGCAAAGGCTTCGTAACCAATCTTGGTGATACCAGTAAATATCAAAAAATATTTTTCGATGCCTTTCCATCCAACTTCAAGGATTTAAAAAAACTGTATGGGTGGAATGAGCAAACTAATACCGGGCGCCCATTAACTAATATACCAGCCACCTACTTTAGTCGTTTTTTTGAGATTAAAAGTGTAAGTCATAAAGCGCTTACCAAAAAAATAATTGATGTTTCTGTTAATGCCAAATGGTATGCAGATGCCATTGCCCGCTTCCAACTGGATGCTTTTAAATATGCTATTACTTATAATAAAGAATTTATAGGCCAACTGCAAGCACGCAGCAAGGCAGATATAATTTCTGTCTGGACGTTTTACTTTGATTATGTGAATCCCATTTATAGAAAAAATGCTTATGATAAAATTGTAAAGGCCACTGCCCCAAACAGTAAAAAAATGGTTAGTCTTATTACCGCTGGTTATAAAAATGCGGCTGCTAAATGGAGGACACATTAATATGATATTTACGCAGCGCCGAAGGCGTATTGTCAACTGTTTGCTTACCGCAGTTTGTGTCTTTATGGGCTGCAGTGTCACCGTCGCACAAAAAACAGACCTTAGCGCCAAAGCTAAGAAGCTAAAACAATTGTACTTATTAGTTACAAAATCTACAAACTCTGAAATTTACGAAGAGCAATTTTTTAACGAGTTCCCTAATACTTTTAAGGAGTTAAATGAACTTTATGGATATGAAAAGGATAAGCCCGCACCTCTATATTATGATGGGTTAGAACATATTTATGAGCTTTTTAATAATCTAAAAAGCATTAACGATACACTGTATTATAAAAAAATAGTATCGATAGCGAAAGGGGCACGTTATGATGCTGATGCGGTTTCATATTTTCAAAGTGGGTTGCGAGACAAAGTTTTGGCTAACCCGAAATTGATATTATTCATTCTAAAAAACAAACCAGAAAAAGAGGTTATAGGTTTTTGGTCTTTTTATTTTGACTATGAAAATTCATCTGCAAGGAAGAAAAACTATATTGAGCTGATTAAGAAAATACCGGCCCAAAACAAAAATAGCATTCGATTTATTACAGCAGGTTATGAAAAGTCGACTAAATATTGGACCAATAGTCATTAAGCCTTAGTAGATATTGCCACTTTTGGCCTCACCGCCAAATAAACTCTTTTTACAACATGATATCCGGCTAAACCGAAAAATAAAATAGCGATAGCGGTATTAATTACCCTGGTGCTTAGTGCAAATTTGCTTCGGATATACTGCGCGAACCGGGCATATAAAAACAAACATAAAAACGCCCCGCCTGCAGATCCAATGCTGAAGATTATCAGTGCTGCATTGCCATCTAAGATCCATTCGTGGGTTATTAAGTAGGTGCCGCATATCATCCAGAAGGGTACCTGCATAGGGTTAATAAAACCTAAAAGAATGCCGTATTTAATGCTGGCGTGTTCGCTGTATTTGGTTTTGGGTGGTTTGGTGCGGTTAAGCCAGGTTATGGTGCCTAACACCAAAAATAAGGCAAACATTACCCAATCAATAATCACATCCAAATGTACTTGCGTCGATAACCATTTGGCCGCGTGCATAATGATGAAGGTGAAGATGAACTCGGCGCAACTAAACGCTATGATAAATTGTAGAGCGTGGTTAAAGCCACGGTTTACGGTAATGCGTACAAGGGTAAGGTTAATGTTTCCGGGTGGGATGTAACCAATAAAGTTGGCAATAAGGCCCAGGAAAAAGGTTAGCAATATCATCGGCGTAAAGATATGTTTTGGATGTGCAGATATGCAAATATGCGGATGTGCAAATGGTATTATTTAAACGTTAACGCCATGTTAAAACAGGTATAGGCAGGGAAATAGCTTTTAACCTTTAACAAGCTTTAAGCTTGTTTTAAAGTGTTATGGTAAAACAGCCTCGTATAAGCATTTTATTTCCGCTGTATTTTTTGTATTTTTGTATAAGCCCATCCCCGGGCTGTCAGTGTGGTTATTTTTCAACTACCAATTCCGCAAGTAAATTACAGTTTTTTGCATTATGTATTTATTAAACAGCGAGTTAAGTTAAATATTTATTGTGATACAGTGTGATACGCTGTGATATAGTGTGGATACGTGTGATAATGATGTGATACAGTGTGATTGGATGTGATATAGTGTGATATCAATGTGATAAAAAGCGATTTCCCTGCAGGGGATAGGTAAAGGCCTTTTTCTTCATCTAAAAAATCCGCACATTTGCACAGTTGCGTATTTGCACATTTTTACATGTTAACAGAAGAACAACAGGAACGTATTGACATCATTCATCATAAACTAAAGTTTATTGAGCAAAAGCCAACCGTAGCCTGCATAATAAATTTAGACCCGCTAATACTGGCCGGTGATGATATAGCTGAATTAATAAGCATTGCCGGTGGTGTATCTATCAGTGGTAATGTAGAAACGCTGATAGAACTTAACCCGGATGTAATTATGCTAATGCCGGGCGACAATAACATTACCCAAAGCATGAGCGACATTGACCAGCTATTACAATTACCCGGCTTTGCCGATTTAAAAGCTATAAAAAACAGCCGTTTTTATATAGCCGACGCGAGCCAATATTTTAATAATGATGATGCTGATAATTTTGTTGACTCGGTAGAATTACTGGCCGAGATCATCTATCCCAAACAGTTTATTTTTGGGCACGAGGGGCAGGGGTGGATTAAGTTTAACACGATTTAAGGATTGAAGGATTAATCAGGATGAGACACGATTAAAAGATTTAAATGATTTGACAGGATTGAATAATTTAATCCTGATTAATCCTTCAATCCTTAAATCGTGTTAGAATTTGACGTTAAAGCCGGCATAGTAATTTCTTAATGCCGATGGGTTATAAAAACGGTTTCCTACAGCATCCAGATCGGCCCCCAGGTTATATTTTTCGTTTAACAGGTTATCAACTCCCGCGTAAATTTCTAAACGCGATTTATTGCTTAACTGGTGTTGCCAGCCCGCTTTCGCCTGTACCAAATTATACTTAGGTGCATAAAAAGTATTAGCCTCGTTTAACGGAATGCGCGCGGTGGCATTATATTGCGAATACAGGTACAACGACTCCGGGAATTTTACCTGCAAACTGGCTACGCTTACATTGCGTGGTACACCGGTTAGTTCATTACCTGCATAGCCGGTGGTAGCATCGTGGTAATCCCCAAAAGTAAACTTGCTTATAGTTAATGATTCGCTTATTTGTAAGCCACGGATAAAGCCCTGGTTGGTTGGTTTAATTAGCCAATCGGTAAAATAAAGCTCTATGCCCGGCTGTTTAATATCGCCCGAGTTGGTATAATATTCTGTAGACGCGGCTGTAAGCCTGCGCACAATGGCATTGTTTAAATGGAAGTAAAAGGCCGATACATCCAATAGCATGGTTTCATCACTATTCCGTAAACGGAAACCGGTTTCATAACTCCAGCCATATTGCGCACCTAATGTGGTATTGATGATATTGTTAGATGGGCGGATTTCGGCCGATGTAGGTGTCGAATATCCACGGCTTGCCGATACCCTCCAAAAAAAATTACTGGTAACCTGGTAAGACAACGCCAACCTTGGCATTACCTGCGGCGAGAATGTTTGCGTAGTAAATGCCGTTTGGTTGCGCGGGTAAACATTTTTAAAATCATAACCATAGAAATTTAAACTTGCGGCAGCCTCTACATGCAAGCGATCATACAAAGTCTCCTCATATCGCGCGAAAAAGAAATGCTGGCCGGTATTAACCTTGTCTAAACTTTGGGCAGTATCGCGTACACCAGCGCGGTTGCCATAATCGTTATTGTCGGCATTGGTTTGTGCCCATTCCATGCCCACGTTTGCCTTCCATTTAAAGTCTTTTTTAGGTGTGCCGGTAAACTCAAAGTAAGTGCGCATGCCATAAGTACGCTCATAACGCTGCTCGTAATTAGTGATAAACGGATTGGTGAAGTTTACATAAGCGCCATACACCGCTAATATATTACGAATGTTTGGTGTGATATGCCATTCGTTTACCGCACCCCCATAGGTCATTTTGTTTTCTATACCTGCATTTTGTACCAAAGAGCCCGGTACAACCGGGGTAGATGGCCGCGCGGCCGTTGGGTCAATCGCCAATTGCGCCAGCGTTAAGCCACCCGGCGTTTCATATTTTAGGTCCGAGTAAAAGCCTAATATCTTCAAAGAGTTAACACCGCCATAAGTTAGCTTATCGCTTGCCTGGAAAAAGTGGCGGTACATATCGCTGTGTATACGATAGCCATGATAGGTTTCATAAGCCTGGCTAAAATTAAACTGATTATTTTTACTTACCTGTTGCAGGCCAACGTTTTCATGCACCAATCCGTACGATCCGCCTGTAAAGCCTGCGGTAACAAAGCTGGTATTGTCATAACGGTTAACCGGGTTAATTAAAACCACCCCGCCAGAGTTTGCACCAAATAAACTACCATCGGGGCCCTTTAATACTTCTATGCCTTGTACGCTGTTAAAGTCGATAACGTTTAAATAGGTATTGCCGCCCGCGTCGGTAAGGGGCAGGTCGTCATAATAAATTTTAACATCGCGGATGCCAAATGGCGACCGCAATAAGCTGCCCCTGATGGATAACCTGTAACTACCCGGCGACCGCTCTTCCATACGTACGCCCGGTACTGTATTTACTGCAGATACCAGCGAATTATCGGGCTGTAGCTTTAACTGTGCCGGCGATATTACACTTACAGATGCCGGCACACTTAACATGGGCTGATCTGAAAGATAGCCCTTTACCGTTATTGCATTTAAACTGGTTGTATCGGCTTTAACATTATTAGGTTTTTTTTGAGCACTGGCAATACTGCCGGCCACCAAAATAAACAGGATAGTAGAATAAATTTTGCGCACTGGTATAAATATTAGGTTAAACAAAAATAGCCCTTTAGTTTAATAAAGAGCTATTTCGGTTTGTAAGATATTAGATACGTAAAAGCTAATGTGTACTAACGCGCCATATAGTATTAGCAGCATCATCAGCCACTAATAAGGATCCATCTTTTGCTATCGCGATACCAACCGGGCGGCCATGCACCTCATAAGTTGAAGGATTGGCAATAAAGCCGGTTAAAAAATCTTGCATCGGCCCTGCAGGCCTCCCGTTTGTAAATGGCACAAAGGTTACTTTATATCCCGCAAGGGTTGATTTATTCCATGAACCATGTTGCCCAATAAATGCGCCACCCATATACTTACGCGGAAAACTTGAACCGGTATAAAATGCCAAACCTAATGACGCGGTATGTGCGCCTAAATCAAAATCGGGTACTATGGCTTTCCGTACCAGGTCTGGGCGTTGCGGCTTAACCCGGCTATCAATATGCTGCCCAAAATAGGAGTAGGGCCAGCCGTAAAAGCCACCCGGCCTAACGCTGGTTAGGTAATCGGGTACTAACTCATCACCTAATTCGTCGCGCTCATTAACAGCAGCCCATAACATGCGGGTGCGTGGTTCAAAATCTATACCGGCAGGATTGCGCAGGCCGCTTGCATAAATGCGTTCGCCGGTGCCGTCCGGGTTTATTTCTAAAATGCCGGCACGGCGTGCTTCATTAGCAGGTCCTTTTTCCATCACGTTAGTTCCGGACCCTACGGCTATATATATTTTAGTACCAGCCGCGTTTGCGCGCAGGTTACGTGTCCAGTGGTTGTTGTAGCCACTGGCAGGCAAGCGTAGTATCAATTTTCCGGGCCCTGTGATATGTAATTGCCCGGGCTTGTAAGCAAATCGCCATAGACCATCGGTATTGGCAACATAAAACCAGTTGCCTAATATTAGCATCCCGAAGGGCTGGTTCAACCCGCTTAAAAAAACAGTTGACATGTCGGGTAGGCCGTCTCCATTTTTATCTCTTAATAAAGTTATGCGGTTGGCACTTTTACCCAGGTTTTGCGATTTGGATGCACCCACAATATCGGACCCTAATTTTTTCAGCCATTTTAATTCGGTGTTGGCTTCTGATACAAACACATCGCCATTTTGGGCCACATACATATTGCGCGGGTTATCTAACCTATTGGCAAACATGGTTACCTTAAATCCCGGCGGGGCGGTAGGCTTTTGGCCTCGCTGCCAGCCAATTACTTTACAATATTGGGTGGTTGATTTTGTTGCATTGGGAGGGGGCGGCCTGTGTTGTTGTGCATTTGTAGTCAGCGCCATCCCGGCAAATAAGGTTAATATTAATTTAGTTTTCATAGCTGTAGGCGTACTTTAATAAAGCAACCTTGCGGGTTCATGTTTTGTTTTGGCAAATACTCACTATTCAGACAGATAATAAATTGCACTTTTTGTGTGGATAGTGCTATTTATGGCGGTACTTTTAATCATGCATAACGAACAGCATTTAAAAAGCTCTGATACCATCCGCGATATTGTTATCGGCATGTCCGACGGCTTGACCGTGCCATTTGCATTAGCTGCAGGCTTAAGCGGAGCTGTAAATTCATCTGGTATAGTTATAACGGCTGGCATAGCCGAAATTGTTGCGGGGTCGATAGCTATGGGTTTGGGTGGATTTTTAGCCGGACGAACCGAGGCCGAACATTATGCCGCCGAGTTGAAACGCGAATATGATGAAGTAGAGCGTGTGCCTGAGCAGGAAAAGGCAGAGGTGAAAGAAGTATTTGCCAGTTTCGGCCTGTCAGAACAGCTGCAAACACAGGTAGCCGATGAAATGGCTAAGGATAAAGACAAATGGGTTGACTTTATGATGCGCTATGAGCTTGGCCTTGAAAAGCCGTTAGCCAACCGTGCTACACAAAGTGCCATTACTATAGGTGTATCTTATATAGTTGGGGGCATTATTCCGCTTAGCCCATACTTTTTTGAAGCCAACTCTCAAACTGCATTGATATATTCGTGTATCATTACAATGGTCTGCCTGTTTATTTTTGGATATTTTAAAAGTAAGGTTACAGGCCAGCCAGCTATCTCGGGTGCGTTTAAAGTGCTGGTTATAGGCGCACTGGCTGCCGCAGCAGCATTTGGAATGGCGAAGCTTATCACGGGGAAATAGTTTTGAGTATTAAGTTTTGAGTTAAGGCTACTCAAAACTCATCACCTACCACTCAAAACTTAATAAACTTCTCTATCTGGTCATCCGTAAATTTCACCGTATCTTCTTTATACAGGTCGCTGTACTCATTAAACTCTGTTTTTATATTAGCTATATGTAGCTTTAATGGCATCACATGCAGGTTGACATAATGGCAAACGCCTGTAAAATGGTCGATGCCGCGAATGTTACCGTATTTGCCGGATGATATGCCCACCAGGGCTGCTTTCTTTTCATAAAAACTATCCGGAAACGAACAGGCATCCACAAAAACTTTTAATGCACCCGGGAAACTGCCATTGTACTCCGGTATTATAAAAATGAATTTATCTGTAGCGGTAACAATATCCTGGATTTCCTGGAACTCGGCACTGCGTTTTCCGTACAGGTCTGTTTGTAACACATTGGGGGGCAGTTGCGCCATTGATAGTATGCCGGCTTCCACACCTTTTTCAAGTAGCTTTTTCTGGTAATAGCGTGCCACCTTAAGGGTGGAGCTTCCGGGGCGATTGGTAGATGATATGATGGTAATCATTTTTTATGATGAGTAAATTAGTAAATTAGTGATTGAGTGAATGTTTAAATATCGAATAATGCTGCGTATGCAAATCATCGTTCACTAATTCGCTCAATCACTCATCCACACATTAAATTGTTTGTAAATTGGCCAAAACTGTGGATTTCTCCTTTATTTAAATATATATCTTAGCCGTTGGTAAAAAGTTTTCCCGAAGGTAGAAATTAATATTTCTTTTTTCGTTGTCAGTTAAACCGTTATAAAATTTTTGGAGAGATAGAATGAGTAAAATTATTGCTTTAGCCAATCAAAAAGGCGGTGTGGGCAAAACCACATCATCCATAAACCTGGCCGCAAGTTTAGCCGTATTAGAGTACAGGACACTGTTAGTTGATGCCGATCCGCAAGCTAATGCCACCTCTGGTATCGGGTTTGACCCGCGCAACGTAAAAAACAGTATTTATGAATGTATCATCAACGAAGTTGATCCGCACGATGCTATCATAAAAACCGAAACTCCAAACCTTGACCTGCTGCCCGCGCATATTGACCTGGTGGGTGCCGAGATCGAGATGATCAATCTGGACAACCGCGAGTATAAAATGCAGGAGGTTTTTAATAAGATCCGCGATGAGTATGATTTTATTATTATCGATTGCTCGCCATCATTAGGTTTAATTACTATTAACGCGCTAACTGCTGCCGACTCGGTGATCATCCCTGTACAATGCGAGTACTTCGCGTTGGAAGGTTTGGGTAAATTATTAAACACTGTTAAAATTGTTCAAAACCGTCTGAATCCGCAGTTAGAAATTGAGGGTATTTTATTAACCATGTATGATGTTAGGCTGCGCCTATCAAACCAGGTGGTTGAAGAAGTGCGTAACCATTTTGAAGACATGGTATTTGATACCATTATACAACGAAACACACGTTTAAGCGAAGCGCCAAGCTTTGGTATATCTGTAATTATGCATGATGCCACCTGTAAAGGCGCCATAAATTATTTAAACCTTGCCCGCGAAGTGATCCGCAAAAACGGATTAGTGAAAACCGAGGTAAGCGCAACAACAGAAACCGTATAGCATGAGTGCAGAAAAAAGGAATGCTTTAGGCAAGGGATTAAGCGCACTGTTAAACGACTCTGAAAACGTACTGCCCTATAAAAAACCAAATAGTAGCAATAACAATAATACCGGTGCATCGGCCGAGGTTAATGGTCTGGGATCTGTAAATGATATTAAATTATCAGAGATAGAGGTTAACCCTTTCCAGCCACGTACTGATTTTGATGAGCAGGCACTGGCTGATCTGTCGGCTTCTATTAAGTTGCAGGGATTGATACAGCCTATTACGGTGCGCCGTGTTAACGCGCACCAATACCAACTAATATCAGGCGAGCGCCGTTTACGTGCTTCAAAACTGGCAGGATTAACACATATCCCGGCTTATGTACGCACCGCTAACGACCAGCAAATGCTGGAAATGGCGCTGATAGAAAACATCCAGCGCGAAAACCTTAACGCTATCGAGGTTGCTTTGAGTTTTCAGCGAATGCTGGACGAGGTTGGGCTGAAACAGGAAGAACTGGGCGAGCGGGTAAGTAAAAACAGATCAACCGTTACCAACTATTTAAGGTTGTTAAAACTGCCGCCAACTATACAGGCATCCATCCGCGATGGCGAACTGAGCATGGGCCATGCGCGTGCGTTGATAACAGTTGAGGACCCTGCGCAACAATTATATTTGCATAAACATATTATTCAGCAAGGTTTATCCGTTCGTAAGGTGGAAGAGATGGTGCGCGATCTGCAAAAGATGCGTACCAAAAAGGAAGGTACACAGCCAGAGCCGCCTACGTTTCAGATCCAAAAGATCCAGGACGACCTGGCC
>JACMRC010000112.1 GCA_014376655.1 Mucilaginibacter sp.
AAGCGAGTCGCGCATTACCCGCATCCGGGTGTAATGGGCTAAAGCGTCTTTATATTCCTTGGTTGATATATAGCAATCATAAATGTGTCCGTGGATCTCCATTACGCGGTAAGGCTCTTTTAACTTGGTCGCAATCTTCAACGCCGAGTCCAATAAGGCGATGCCTTTGGCTTTTTTCCCCTCAAAATAATTGGCCTGGCCCAACCACGAGTAGGCATAGGTTAATGATCGTTGCTGGTTGTATTTGGTAGCTAATTCAACGCCCTTGTTGCCATAGTAATAGGCTTTGGCAAAATCGCGTTGATCTTTATAATACTGGCATATATTATCGTAAAAGCGTATCCGTAAACGCTCGTATTTAGGGCTTGACTCAGCTATTTTCAACGCCGCGAGGTTTAGGTCAATACTCTTATCCGGGCCGGGTTGTTCCTTTCGTAAGCTAAGCCCGCGTGTAAACATCGCCTTTAAACCCAAAAACGAAATGATCTGTGATGAATCCTTATCGGCAATTGCGGCCTGTAAACCACTATCGGCAGCTTTAAACGCCATAGGGTAATTGCTGGTTTCTTTGTGTAGGTTGGCAATGGTGCCATAGATCTGCGATAGTGCCGGCCTGATATTATATTCCTCGGCATCGGCCAGGCATTGTATGGCCAGGGTCATTGCTTTTTTATGATCGGCACCCTGCCAGTAATAATTGGTTTCAAACATTTCGGCATACACCAATGCCTGTTTATCAGCAGATGCTTTATTTATTTCATAAAGCCGGGTAGCCACTATTTGTAAAGAGTCGTTATTGATGTTTTCTACCCGTATGCCGGCAGCTATAAGCTTTTTAATCTCGTCCGCATAGCCTCCGGTTGGTTGCTTATTAATTAACGGTTCGATGGTGTTGTTGCAAGCCGATATACTTATTATGAGCCATACGGTCACAAAAAAACTGCTTATAGGGGTCGGTTTAAACATTTCAGGGACAATAGTATAATTGCGACTTGCGTAACAAATATACTAATGGTTAACAATATTTTTTAATTAGATATCAACAGTAATTTTATTGATAAGGGACTGATATTGGAAAGTGGTTTTTCTGTTTCAAAAGGGTAATAAAAATGCCTATTATTGAACCTGCAAAACCACACCGGATAAATAGTACCCAATATGATAAAGCATATTTTAATGAGGATGATAGGAACGTTGGATATTAAGTTCAATTTTAATGTTCTTAAAAAAAGGAAACTTACCATTGGCTCATCAAAAATCAAATTGGGTAAAGAGTGGATCCTATCTGAATACGACGCATTAGACGCAAGCAAAGCATCAGATTGGCAGCGCCTTTTTGGTGATGAACGCGTAACCAATATATTAGCCGAACACGTTTGGGAGCATATCCCCGATGAGGAAACCCGCTTATCAAACCAAAACTGTTATGACTGGTTGGCAAAAGGCGGCCGCCTGCGCATAGCTGTACCCGATGGTAACAATCCTGACAAAGAATATATTGAATGGGTGCGCGTTGGCGGTAGCGGTATTGGTGCCGATGACCATAAAATACTATATACCTACGATGTGATGAGATCTCGCCTGGAGAAAGCAGGCTTTAGGGTTGAACTGTTAGAATATTGGGACGAGAAGGGCAAATTTAACTATACCGACTGGACGCTCGACGGAGGAATGATCCACCGCTCGCGCAGGTACGACCCAAGAAACCAGGACGGAAAATTAGGATATACTTCGTTAATTGTTGATGCGGTAAAAGATTAGCACCAAGCCAGCCTAATTTCAATGAAATACAATTATCAATTTTCAATTAAACTAAACGCTGTTTTTGGGGCTTCGCAAACAGGGCAGGCATAGTCAGTTAAGGTGTCAAAATCAACACCTGCGGCAATATTGTTTACCGGGTCGCCGTATGATTGATCATACCGGGTTAGGCAGCAACTGCATTGGTAGATAGTTGACTGCTCTTTCATTGTATTTGTTTCCTCGGGTAAGGCGGTTACCGCTATCGCGTTGCTTTGCGTATCATAAAATGCATTACACAGGGTTATTAAATGCTTGCTTAGTTCGCGGGGTTTAATGTGTTGTTTGTAAATAACCTCGTCTTTAAGGTTAGGGTTAAAATCGCGGGTATGTAAAATGTCATACAACCCTACCGATTGCTTTCTCAAGATAATAGAAGCCTGCAAGCCTGTTTTGGGCTGTGTTTTTATCGCGAAGCAAAGCTGATAAGTGCGCAGATCGGCTTCCTCAAACTGGCGCACCAATTGTTGCTTAAGCTCCAGGCCCTCGCTGCAAATATCTTCAATTTGCCAGTTTAACTCATTAGCCGCATGGCGGATGTTGAGATGGTACTTACTCAATATCAGTCCCCATTGGTTGCGGTCGGTTTGTTCAATACCTTTAATGATGATGGATTTCCATGGCGTGGTATAAATTTGCCCTATCCGCGATTTTAAACATAAAGCACACACATCTTTTAAAAACTCCAACGGAAAAAGCTCGTTACGGCGGTAAATACCCAGCCAGTACTTATTGCTGTATTTATTAAAGCCTTCGTAATAGGGCAGGTAAAAATCGGGCAGTTTTAATGGCTCTGTTACCGGCCTAAAAGCAACGTTGAGCTTTTTAACCACCGTTTTATAAAACAGGGACTCATCTATATCCGGTCGGCCATAAAACAGTTCTTTTTTTTGCAGGATGGTATCCTCTGAAGCTTTGGCTAAAGCCGGGATGTCCTCCGAATAAACCAACGACGGGAAACAATACAACTGATCCGTCTTAGGAAACCTGATATAGATAAACCAATAATTATTGGTGCCCGATGCTATAAAATTAATATTACCGCTAAAAAACGGAACGAACGTTTGGTTGCTATCAACCAAATTTACTTTTAGCTTAGGCTGATGGTCAAACCCATCGAAGATGTCTTTATACACACCCTCGCGCAACCAACCTTCATGATGATTAAAGATGGTGTCAGCAACGTACGAGCTGATGATGTTGGCATGAAGGTCCTCGTCAATCTCATAATTGATCTCGGCCTTTAACATATCCAGTTCCAGGTCCTCCAACTGGCTGTTTTCTATAGTAAAATAAAGTTGCTGCCTGTTACCAAAACGAATGTTTGCAGCACCCGCGCTCTCGGCTATCAACAGTATTTCATACAAATCGCCTGCTGAGATAAAGCCGCCGGGTAAGTTTATTTTGATCAGGTGCCCCATAATTAAACAGCTTTAACCATTAACATACTTTCTAATGCTTCGTCAAGCAAACGTTTCACCTCCGGCCTGCATGATCCACAACCTAAGCCTGCACCGCTGTTAGCACATAAATCTTTCATGTTAGTACAGCCTTCGTCTATTTTCTTGCGGATGTTTTCGCTGCCCACGTTGTTACAACTACAAACCAGCTTGCCCAATACCGGGTCGGCCTTGTTGCCGCTGCGTAGTAGCTGCAGGCGTTTCTCGCTTAGCTCTGTTTTGTTGGCGATCAAATCCCTAAACTCCAGGAACTCGCTCTTGTCGCCTATTAGAATTGCCCCCACCAACCTATCCTGGTGGATGATGCATTTTTTATAATACCGTTTGGCCTTATCAATAAAAACCACCTCTTCATAATTGATATCATCAGGGCATTCCGGCAAGCCAATACTGCACAAGTCAAACCCATGAATTTTAATAATATTCATAAACAGGCTGCCTTTGTAATAGCTGGCAATATCGCCGTTCATGTACGAGGCCACTACCTGTGCCTGTTGCTCGGCAGCGGCAGTTATGCCGTATAGCGTGCCGTTAAACTCAGCTATTTCGCCAATGGCGTATACATCCGGATCGCTGGTTTGCAGCCGCTCGTTTACAATAACACCACGGCGACATTCTAAGCCGCTTTCTTTGGCTATCTCAAAATTAGGACTGGTACCAATGGCCAGTATCATAGCATCGCAGTTAATTTTGCGCCCGCTTTTTAGGCCAATGCCGGTAAGTTTTGATCGCCCGTAAAATAACTGGATCTCATCATCATAATAAATATCGCAACCCTGGTCGGCCATTTCTTCGTGTAAAAGCTGGCTGCCCAAGGCATCCAACTGCCGGTTTAAAAACCTTGAGGTACGTTGGATGATAGTTATCTTGATCCCGATCTCGCGCAGCGAAGCAGCCATTTCCAATCCCAATAAACCACCGCCAACAATAACCACATGCCCGCCCGCCGGAACGTGTTTTTTAAAGCTATCGGCATCATTACGGTTACGCATCGTAAAAATACCGGGCAACGACGGTACATTTCTGGGTACCGCCGCCCGGCTGCCTGTTGCTATCAGTAAAATATCGTATTGGGTTTTAACACCCCGCGAATCCAATACATATTTATTGGCGCGGTCTATCTTTTCAATACTAACACCGCGTAGCAGGTTAATTTTATATTCAGGTTCTTCTTCATCCTTCATTTTTACCAACTGCTCCCATTGCTGTTCGCCGCTAATGTAGTCGGGCAGCATAACACGGTTATAAAAAGGATAGTTTTCTTTGCTAAAAATGGTGATCTCGTCATCGCGGTTCAGTTCGCGGTATGATTTAACAAACCCGTAAGCCCCGGCCCCCGCGCCAATAACCAAAATGCGCTGAAAAGGCTTTTTAAATTTAGCCACGTTTACGGCGCAAAATTTAAAATCGGGCTCTTTAGATATTGGGTCTACTTTATCGCTGGTTAGGTTATTGGCACGATTCAAATCATTACCTAATATCTTACCCCAGTGCATCGGTAAAAATACTACGCCCTGTTTTATTTGGGCCGATATTTTAGCCTTAACCTGTACCGAGCCACGTTTGGATGTAATAACGGTTACGTCGCCATCGCTTATTTTTAGCTGCTCCGCATCAGCAGGATGGATCTCCAAAAACGACTGCTGATAATGCTGGTTTAGCTTGTTTACCTTGCCGGTTTTGCTCATGGTATGCCACTGGTCGCGGATGCGGCCGGTGGTTAGTATGAACGGGAAATCAGCATCAGGCCGTTCGCTGGTTAGCGTATCAGCCACCGGGTGGATGATTGCTTTTTGCGAAGGGGTATAAAATTTCTTATCGGTAAATAAACGCTGTGTGCCTTGTGGCGGGCTTTTCTTTTTATAGGGCCATTGTACAGTTTTGCGTTCTTTTAGTATCTCATAGCTTAAGCCGCTTATATCGATATTGGTTTTAGCGGTAAGTTTAGCATGCTCCGCATAAATAGCGGCCGGGTTCTCAAAATCAAATCCGTTAAAGCCCATTTTTTTCGCAAACCGGCAAATAATTTCAGCATCCGGCAAGGCCTCGCCGGGCGCATCAATTACTTTGTTTAAGTAGCTAATCCTACGCTCGGAGTTGGTCATAGTGCCTTCCTTTTCGGCCCAGGCAGCGGCAGGGAGTATCACATCGGCAAAAGCCAAACTCTCAGATTTATTGGTAACCTCCTGCACTACTACAAACTTTGCTTTCTTTAAAGCATCCTCCACCAAACGCACATTTGGCATACTGGTTAAAGGGTTGGTACACATTATCCAAATAGCTTTAAGGCGGCCATCATCTAAAGCCGCAAACATTTCGGTAGCCGAAAGCCCCGGTTTGGGGTTAATGGTTGTGCCGCCCCAAAACTTTTCAACTTCAGCACGGTGTTCGGCATTAGCCAGGTCGCGGTGCGCGGGTAGTAAATTGGCTAAGCCGCCCACCTCGCGGCCACCCATAGCGTTTGGCTGACCGGTTAATGATAATGGCCCTGATCCCGGCTTGCCAATATGCCCGGTTATCAAGTTCAGGTTAATCAGACTCAGGTTTTTATTTACACCGATAGCACTTTGGTTAAGCCCCATGGTCCACATGGATATAAAGCCTTTTGCCTCGCCTATGTATTTTGCCGCAAGGCGGATATCAGTTTCACTAACTCCACATATCGCCGCAGACTCGGCTACCGTTCTTTCAAAAACCAGTTTGCTGTAAGCTTCAAAGCCTTCGGCATGGTTGGTTACAAAATCAAGGGCTATATCGCCATTCTCTATCATCACCCGTCCAATGGCGTGGTTAAGGGTAATATCCGTACCGGGATTAAGTTGCAGGTGCAGGTCAGCAATACTCACCGTATCAGTAGCTCGCGGATCAACCACAATTATTTTTACATGCGGGTTAGCGGTCTTATGCGCCTCAACCCGTCGCCATAAAATAGGATGGCACCAGGCCGGGTTGGCACCAGTTACATAAAAGCAATCAGCAAGTTCTATGTCATCATAGCAAAGTGGTACGCTGTCCTCGCCCAAAGCCAGCTTGTAGGCCGCAACGGCGCTGCTCATGCATAAACGCGAATTAGTATCAAGGTTATTGCTGCCGATAAACCCTTTCATTAGTTTATTTACCACATAATACTCCTCGGTTAAACATTGACCTGAAGCATAAAAAGCCACCGAGTCGGGGCCGTGTTTGTCAATGAAAGTTTTGAATACCGCCGCGGCGCGGCCCAGGGCATCGTCCCAGCTAACGCGTTGCATGGGCATGCTTTTACTGTAGCGCATTTGCGGGTAGAGCAGGCGGTCGGTTTTGTCATTAACCGTATGGTGCAGGTTTATGCCCTTGCTGCAAAGTGCGCCCTTGTTTACAGGGTGGTCCTTATCACCCTCCAGGCTAACCGAACCATTTTTTTCTTTATTTAAAAGCACACCACACCCAACCCCGCAATAACAGCAGGTAGTACTTAGTTGGGTGGTGGTGTGTCTTGATTTGGACATAATATAGTTTAGTGTTTACATGGCAGCGGCAAGTTTGCTACTATCGGTCTGTGTATCGGGTACTGTTTGCTTTTGAAACTTGGTTACAAATACAATTACAGAAACCACTATTACCGTATAACCGATATAAGTAAAGGCCTCGACATAAGTAATCGACGATGATTTAAACAAAAAGCCAAACAGCATGCCACCCAAATTGCCACCCGCGCCTACAATGCCGCTAACCAATCCTACATTTTTGGCGTTAACAAATGGCACAATACCATAAGTGGCCCCGTTTGACATTTTAAGGAACAAGGCAAACGTTAACATGGATAATATTGCCACCGGCAACGAGCCCGACTTGGCAAACAATATCAACCCTAATCCCTCTAAAAGTAATACACCGGCAAGCAATAAGCCTTTACCGCGCATGCCAAATTTTTTGCCCACTTTATCTGATGCTATACCGCCCAATGCACGGGCAAACAAATTCATAAAACCAAATACGCCGGCCCAAAAACCGGCAGAGCTTTGGGTAAGATGAAAGGTGTCTACAAAGTGCAATGATGCTACGTTATCAAACGTTAGCTCCATGCCAAAGCACATGGCGTAAGCCAGCATTAAGGCCCAAATGCGCCAATCGGTTAGTATGCTCCAATCCGTTTTTGTACGGGTTTGCTTGTGACCGGTTTCATCATAATTACCTGCCGGGGTGTCTTTGGTGTACCTATTATATAAGTAAGCCATAACCAGCATCATTACGCCGGGAACGATCATGGCATAGCGCCACGCTTCGGCTTTGGTATAGCCAAAACCTACAATGGCAGCAAATATTAAGGGCATCACCATATTGGTAACGCCACCGCCCAGGTTGCCCCAGCCACCGGTTAAAGCGTTGGCAGTACCTTTAATGTTTGGCGCAAACATCATAGAGGTATGAAACTGCGTAATTACAAAAGATGCCCCAATTACCCCAATAGCTAAACGAAATAATAAGAAGGTAGTATAATCATGAGCCAACCCAACCAAAAATACCGGGATGCAGCCAACCAATAATAATCTTACAGCCGTTTTACGCGGCCCCCATGTATCGCAAAGCTTACCTATTAAAAGGCGGGCAATAATGGTAGCAGCTACTGATGCTATGATGGTATTACCTACCTCTGCTTTGGTTAAATGCAGTTCGGCACGGATGGTAGGCATTAAAGGTGCCAGGCCAAACCAGCCGAAGAAGCATACAAAAAACATTAACCACGTAGTATGGAAAGTGCGCATCTGCACACCTTTTAATGAGAAGATGTTGAGTTTATTTAGTTGTTGTGTTTGGGTACTCATGTTATAAATATTAGTGTTCGTCGGCTATAGAAAATTTATCAATTAACAGGCTCAATAACCTGTCGTGGATCTCCATGTATTTTGGATCGTGTACAATGTCTTTCTTGTTGCGTGGCCGTTTTAGCGGGATGTCAACAATTTCTTTAATGGTAGCCGCGGGGCCGTTATTCATTACCACCACGCGATCTGATAAGAATATGGCTTCCTCAATATCATGCGTAACCATGATGATGGTCTTCTCGCGGTTGTCAAGGTTCCAAAGTTTTAACAGCTCAATATGCATCGAGCTTTTTGTTAATGCGTCCAGCGCGCCGAAAGGCTCATCCAGCAATAATATTTTTGGATTGATAGAGAAAGCCCGGGCTATAGCCACGCGCTGTTTCATTCCGCCAGAAAGCTGACCTGGTAGTTTATCCTTATGCTCCCATAGGTGTACCATTTTTAAATTGGTTTGAACTAAGGCTATTTTTTCCTGGGTGGTTTTATCTTTCGGCGCCGAGTCAACCGCCACAAAAATGTTTTTATAAACTGTAAGCCATGGCAACAGCGAATAGTTTTGAAAAACGATGCCTCTATCAGGCCCCGGTGCTGTTACCTTTTTTCCGTTAGCTATAACTTCGCCCTGTGTTGCTTTAACCATGCCGCTAATGGTACCCATAAGGGTTGATTTACCGCAACCCGAGTGGCCTA
>JACMRC010000113.1 GCA_014376655.1 Mucilaginibacter sp.
AAGAAAAGGAAATATCGAATAATGAATATCGAATGCAAAATGATGAAGGTGTACTTCGGCGTTCGAAATTCAACATTCATCATTCGGCATTCATTCTATAAATTACAGGGTTGCTTCGCGTGCTTTTTTACGCTTTTCAACCACCCCTGCTACAAGGATACCTACTTCGTATAAAATAAACAGTGGGATACTTACAATAGTCATGGTAAGCATATCAGGAGTAGGCGTAACAACAGCCGCAATGATTAGAATCACAACCACTGCATAACGGCGAGTTTCTCGCATAAATTTTTGCGTTAAGATTCCTAACGAAGATAATACATAAACCAGTATGGGTAGTTCGAAAACCACCCCGGTTGCCAGTGTAAGTGTGGCGACTGACGATATATAAGAATCGATAGAAAACAGGTTTTGGATCTTATCACTTACTGTATAACTTGAAAGGAAATTGATTGATTCAGGCGTAATTACAAAATATCCAAACATGATCCCTAAAATAAATAATAAGGAAGCATAAATTACAAAACCGCTTGCAGCTTTGCGTTCTTTTTCATGCAGGGCAGGTTTAATAAAGCGCCATATTTCCCATAGCAAGTAAGGGAAACCTGCGGTTATACCAATCAACAATGCCGAGTTGATCTGTAAGGTAAACTGTCCCGCCATTTCGGTATTGATCAAATTAATATTGATCTTATTGATACAAAAACCATCGCGATGCAGGTAATCTCCTAACTTACACAACATCCGGTAGGTCCAGAAACTGGTCTTTGCCGGACCCATGATAATAGTTCCGAATATAAAATCGTAAAAATAGAAAGCGGCACAGGTGAAGATTACGATAGCAATTGCCGCGCGTACCAGGTGCCAGCGAAGGGCCTCCAGATGATCAAAGAACGACATTTCGGCCTCCATTGTCTGGCCTTTCTCTTTTATTGCTTTTATCAGTTTGTTATCGCTCATTACCTTATTTCAGCACTATTAACGCCAGAAACCTAATTACGTTGTATTAACCCTTAAAGATTGTATAAATATTAATATTCAAACGTTTCCATAAATTTGGTGGTGAAATTACCCGCGCGGAAGTTTGGGTCCTGCAGTAATTTTATATGGAAAGGAATAGTAGTTTTAACCCCCTCAATAACAAACTCGCTCAAAGCACGCTCCATGGTTGCCAAAGCCTCATCGCGGGTTTGGGCCATACAAATAAGCTTGGCTATCATCGAATCGTAATTTGGCGGGATAACATAGGCGCTGTAAACGTGTGTACCCACACGCACACCATGCCCACCCGGCGAGTGCAAGTTTGTTATTTTACCCGGTGAAGGACGGAAGTTGTTTGCAGGATCTTCGGCATTGATACGGCACTCAATGGCATGCATCGTTGGCTCGTAGTTTTTTCCAGATATCGGGATCCCCGCTGCAACTTTTATTTGCTCTTTTATCAGGTCGAAGTTGATTACCTCTTCGGTAACCGGATGCTCTACCTGGATACGGGTGTTCATTTCCATAAAGTAGAAGTTGCGGTTTTTATCAACCAAAAACTCTACCGTACCGGCACCTTCGTATTTAACGGCTTTTGCGCCTTTAATAGCAGCCTCGCCCATTTTTTTACGCAGCTTATCTGTCATAAAAGGTGATGGTGCTTCTTCAACCAATTTTTGGTGACGGCGCTGTATAGAGCAATCACGTTCTGACAGGTGGCAAACTTTACCATATTGGTCGCCTACTACCTGTATTTCTATGTGGCGCGGGTCCTGTACATATTTTTCTAAATACATACCATCGTTACCAAAAGCTGCACCAGATTCGGCACGTGCCGAATCCCAGGCTGCTTCAAACTCTTCGTCTTTCCAAACTACACGCATACCACGGCCACCACCACCGGCAGTTGCTTTTAGTATAACAGGGTAGCCTATTTTTTTTGCTATCGCGATACCAGTCTTCACATCGGGCAACAAACCTTCAGAACCCGGGATAGTTGGTACCCCCGCTTTTTTCATGGTTTCTTTCGCTGATGCCTTATCGCCCATGGCATTGATCTGATCGGCGGTTGCACCGATAAATTTAATACCGTACTCTGCGCAAATAGCCGAGAACTTTGCATTCTCTGACAAGAAACCATAACCCGGATGGATAGCATCGGCATTGGTTAACTCGGCAGCTGATATGATGTTGGGGATATTTAAATAAGAATCTCTACTTGGCGGCGGGCCAATACAAACGGCCTCGTCAGCAAAACGAACGTGAAGACTGTCACGGTCGGCAGTAGAATATACAGCTACGGTTTTAATACCCATTTCCTTACAGGTACGGATTATCCGCAGGGCAATTTCACCACGATTAGCTATTAATATTTTTTTAAACATAACTTTTAAATGTGCAGATGTGCGAATATGCAGATGTGCAGATGGTTTTTGATGCGCATATTATCTGCACATCCCCGCATCTGCACATTTGCACATCTAAATAGGTTCTACTAAAAATAATGGCTGGTCGTATTCAACCGGCGATGCATTATCAACCAGTATCTTAACAATACGGCCTGATACTTCTGATTCAATCTCGTTGAATAATTTCATTGCTTCAATGATACAAACTACAGTGCCGGTTTTTATCTCGTCGCCAACGTTAGCAAACAAAGGTTTGTCTGGCGATGCCGAACGGTAAAAAGTACCAATCATCGGCGATTTTATGGTTATGTAGTTTGTTGTGTCTGCGGCTGGTGCAGCTGCAACAGGCGCTGCGGCAGTAGTAGCAGCGGCCAAAGCTGGTGGATGCAAAGGCACACTTGTAGTCATTGCTGCATGGTGTACAACTGTTTGTTCGCCGGTTGTTTTAATAGTTATCTTAAAATCTTTTTGCTCAATTGCTACTTCGTTTACTCCTGATTTGGACACGAAGCGTATAAGATCTTGTATTTGTTTAATATCCATTGTTGCAGATTATAGGGTTTACTTAATGTGCAAATGTGCAGATATGCAAATGTGCAGATTTGTTTAATTAAATAGTTAGTTTATTGATATTTAACAATAATAATAATAGAATGTTCTTTAAAAAAGTATTAGCAAAATCATTTGCACATCTGCATATACACGCATCTGCAAATCATAATTTATGAATTATAACCCCATTTTATATAAAGCGATCCCCAGGTGAAGCCACCACCAAAAGCAGCTAATATTAAGTTATCACCTTTTTTAAATTTACTTTCCCACTCCCACAAACATAAAGGTATGGTTGCGTTAGTGGTATTGCCATAACGCTCAATGTTTACAATTACTTTATCCTCGCTAACGCCTGTACGGGCAGCGGTAGCATCAATAATACGTTTGTTGGCCTGGTGCGGTACCAGCCATGCAATATCATCGGCAGTTAGGTTGTTGCGTTCCATAACTTCTGCAGCAACATCGGCCATATTGGTTACGGCAAATTTAAATACTGCTTTACCTTCCTGGTAAGCGTAGTGTTCACGAGCGTCGATAGTTTCGTGGGTGGCAGGTTTTATAGAACCGCCAGCTTTCATATTCAGGAAGGGGATACCCGAACCATCACTTTTTAATACAGAATCAAGTATACCATAACCTTCGGTGCTTGGCTCTAATAAAGCAGCGCCTGCGCCGTCACCAAAAATAATACAGGTAGCGCGGTCCTGGTAATCAACTATTGATGACATCTTATCGGCACCAACTACCAATACTTTTTTATGCTTCCCGCTTTCTATAAACTGCGCGCCGGTAGCCAGGCCGAATAAAAAGCCTGAGCAAGCAGCCTGCATATCAAATCCCCAGGCGTTTATTGCACCAATTTTATGCGCAAATGAGTTTGCAGTAGCCGGGAAAGGCATATCAGGTGTGGTAGTACAAAAAATTATCAGGTCAATTTCTTCGGCACCTATTCCGCGTTTTTTTAGGAGGCCTTGTACAGCAGGCACTGCAAGGTCTGATGTGCCGAGGCCCTCGCCTTTTAGTATACGGCGTTCTTTAATACCGGTACGGGTGGTTATCCACTCGTCATTGGTATCAACCATTGTTGATAGCTCATCGTTAGTGAGTATATAATCTGGTACGTAACCATTAACAGCCGTAATGGCTGCAGTAATTTTACTCATAGTTTATAAGTTTTTATTGAAAAGCGCTGGCTATTTTACCAACCAGTTCACTCTCAACCATATCTTTAGACAAAAGAACCATATTCTTAATAGCTTCGGGGCTTGAAATACCGTGGCCAACTACAACCGGCGCGTTAACCCCTAAAATTGGGCTGCCACCGTATTGCTCGTAATTAAACCTATCGAAAAATTCGTCCTTCAATCCCTTTTTGCGGGTTATAACGTAGAATGATTCGGCAAGCTTTAAAATAATGTTACCGGTAAAACCATCGCATACAAAAACATCGGCCATATCGCCAAAAAGGTCGCGCCCTTCGGCATTACCTATAAAGTTTATGTTAGCTGCTTCTTTTAATAAAGGATAGGTAGCCAGGCAAAGCAAGTTGCCCTTTTCTTCCTCCTCGCCAATGTTCATGAGCGCTACACGGGGGTTATCAATACCGTAAACGTTTTGTGCCATTAAACTACCCAATATCCCAAACTGTACCAATACTTCCGGTTTAACATCGGCATTGGCACCAACATCTAATAAAATGCTGATACCGCCTTTTACACGCGGAACAATGGTAGTAATAGCAGGGCGAAGAATGCCCGGGATAGTTTTTACACTAAACATGGAACCAACAAGCATAGCACCGGTATTACCCGCCGAAGAAAAGGCCTGTATATAGCCCTCCTTTAGGAGTTTAAAACCAACACTGATACTTGAATCGGGTTTTTGAACAACGGCTTTAGTGGGGTGTTCGCCCATACCTATAACCTCGGTAGTGTGTACAAACTCGAAGTTATCCGGACTAAAATTATTTTCATGAAGGATACTTATAGCCGCGTCTTTATCGCCTATAAGTACCAATGTATGGCCTGATAAAACTTTGTATGCTTCGATAGCCCCTAAAACAGTCGCTTTGGGGGCGTAATCTCCGCCCATAATATCTAAGCCAATCTTCATATCAGAAAATTAGTATTAGGCTACTGCTTTTTCTATCAGTAATTTACCGTTGTAGTATACGTTACCATCTACAGTATAAGCTCTGTGCGGCAAGTGTACAGCACCGGTAACTTTGCAAGTAGTTAAAGTTGGAGCGATAGCCTTGTCATGGGTTCTACGCTTGTCTCTTCTTGATTTGGATATTTTACGTTTTGGATGTGGCATAACTTATAGTTATTATTATTTAATTTTTTTGAGCACGTCCCACCGTGGGTCCGGGTTCTCATTTTGTTCATTATTTGCCGCTAAGTTATTCAACTTATCAAGCATTTCCTTATCACAATACGAAGTTTCACCCTCGCTGCCGCAAGTTGCCACAAATGGCACTGCAACATTTATGTATTCGTAGATCAACCCCGCAAGCATTATTTCATGCTCGCTTTTACCTAAGGTTATGATCTCATCATCTTCATCTATCTCCTCGTCGCTAAACTTGGCTATTTGCTGTTCATGCGCGTCGATAACCTGCGGGTATTGCGACAGGCACCTGTCACAGGTAGCTTCAATAGTACCGGCGATATGAAAATCCAGGATCAACATAGTTTCCTGTTTTTCCAGTTCAACCAGGCATTTCAAATCAGCCTTTTTAACCAGCGAGTAATCAAACTCATTAAAAAAATCATCCTTTACATCAAACTCAAAGTGATGTTTTCCCAGCGCTAAACCGGTAAAAGGAATCGAATAATTTCTTAGCGATTTCAATGAGCAACAATTAGCCTGCAAATGTAGGGAAAAATACCAATACAGAAAAAGGTTTTTTTTAAATGGTTTTAGCCTCACCTAAACGGCGGAGCCCTCATGGATACCTTTTAAATACAAATAACACATGAATAATCCTCTCCAAGGGAGAGGACTTTCGATGCAAATTATAAAATAAAAAAAGTAAATAGCCGCTCTCCTTTGGATAGGTCTTGGAATGCGCCGCCAATTGTAACTCATTATTTACCTGAGAATTTTGCAAAAAATATCGCACCATTAAAATTTATTGTAGATTTACCCTAACCAATTTTAAATTGAACATGAAAAAAATACTTGTACTAAGTTTTATTGCAGCTATTGCTGCGTCATGCGGCTCAAAGCATGCAGCTATGACAGCCAGCACCCCTGCGGCTGACAACACTTTAACGGCAAAAGAACAAAAAGCAGGCTGGAAACTGTTATTTAACGGTACCGACCTTAAAGGCTGGCACTCATGGAAACGCACTACCGCAGCCGCTAATTGGATGGTAAAAGATGGCCAGATCCAGTACGACTTAAGCCATGACCGTGATGGTGAAGACTTATTAACTGATGGCTCATACACAAACTATGAGTTACAAATACAATGGAGAATTACGCCAGGTGGTAATAGCGGTATTATTTTTGACATCCAGGAAGATGGCAAACATGGCGCTACTTACCAAACAGGTGCAGAAATGCAGGTGTTGGATAACGTTGCCGCAAGCGACAACAAAAAAATGAATCACTTAGCTGGTTGCTTATATGATATGATTGGTGATGAAACTGTATCACATCCTGTTACTCCGGGCGAGTGGAACCAGGTTAAAATTATCCAAAATAAAGGCCAGCTTACTTTTTGGTTAAACGGTACAAAAACTGTTGACGTTAAAATAGGCAGCCCTGAGTGGGAAACCGCATTAGCAAGCAGTAAATTTAAAAGCCGTGGTTTTGAAGATTTCATGAAAGTACAAGGCGGTAAAATTGCTATCCAAAAACATCCTGGAGCAAGCGGTTGGAAAAACATGAAGATCCGCGAGATAAAAGACTAATTTTTATTACTAAGATATTTAAGCCCGCCCTCATAACAATTAGGACGGGTTTTTTTGTGGCTTTTTAATAACAATTAAATTAGTCAGATTTGTAGCACATGGGCACAACAGCAAAAGGTAAGCTTTTAATTATTGATGACGAGGACCGGCTGCGCAAATTGCTTGCCCGCATTTTACAATTAGAAGGCTACGATATGCTGGAAGCCGCGACAGGAAAAGAGGGCCTGCGCCAGTTGGATAACGGGCAGGTGGACGTTGTAATATGCGATGTTAAGCTGCCCGACAGCAATGGTATAGAACTTACTAAAACCATCAAAATTAATCACCCCGCGGTTGAAGTAATTGTGCTTACCGCTTACGGCACTATTAACGATGGGGTTACCGCCATTAAAAACGGTGCCTTTGATTATATAACCAAGGGCGACGATAATGAAAAAATAATACCGCTGGTAAGCAAGGCTATGGATAAAGCCATGTTGCAGCGGCGCGTATTAGAGTTGGAAAATAAGCTTAATTTAAAGTTTGGCTTTGAGCGGATAATTGGCACATCGGCAGGGATAACGGCCGCCATTAAACTGGCCCAGCGGGTAGCTACAACCGATACTACCGTTTTATTATTGGGCGAAACCGGCACCGGTAAAGAGGTATTTGCCGAAGCCATACACCTGGCCAGCCCACGCAATGCAAAACCCTTTGTTGCCATTAATTGCAGTGCTTTTAGCAAAGAACTTTTAGAAAGCGAACTGTTTGGCCATAAGGCTGGGTCATTCACTGGGGCCGTTAAGGATAAGAAGGGGCTGTTTGAAGAAGCCAACGGCGGTACCATATTTTTAGACGAAATAGGCGAACTGGACCACGATCTGCAGGCCAAATTGCTGCGGGTGCTTGAATCGCAGCAATTTATTAAGATAGGCGATACCAAAACCACGCAGGTAAGCGTACGCATACTGGCCGCCACCAACCGCGATTTACAAGATGAATCGGCGAAGGGTAGTTTTAGGTCGGACCTGTTTTACCGGCTTTCTGTATTCCAGATAACCTTGCCTGCTTTAAAAGAGCGAAGGAAAGACATTGGCTTATTGGCAAACAGCTTTGTGCAAACCTATGCTGCTAAAGTAAATACGCAGGTAACCGGCTATACCGCCGATTTTTTAGAGAAACTGGAAGCCTACAACTGGCCCGGCAATATCCGCGAATTAAAAAATGTGATTGAGCGTGCGGTAATACTTTGTGATGGCAATGAATTGGATTCTTCATTGTTACCCTATGAATTTGCAATTGCGCCTGCCAAAGCAAATGCTTCATCGTTTGACCTTGCGGTGATAGAGCAGCAACATATCCAACGTGTGCTGGCCCATACCCAGGGCAACCGCGCGGAGGCCGCAAGGTTGTTAAATATAGGTATTGCCACTTTGTATAGGAAGTTGAAGGAATACGGCTTGGAATAAACTATATTTGATACAAGCACCCAAACCTAATGAAACCTGCATTTTACTTCTACTTTCTTATATTGATGCACGTTAACGCTTTTGCACAAAAGCAAACGACTAAACAATTAGATAGTTGGATTAAAAAAAAGGAGTATGTACAATTAGCCGATATCGCCCACTTGCCGGCCAGCATAGCTCCGTATTACAAAATCATAACAGATACCGTATTTGCTCATCTACCGGCAGTAATAGACCCATATGTTAATATAGCCCAAGTAGAAGACACGCCCGCTTATTACCAGATCATCATCTATCCTTTTGACGAATTAAAAAGGCTTAGGAAGTTTGAAAACGATCAAAGAGAGGCAAGACTAAAAGGATTGGACCTTATGAGCGTAGGTGGAGGAGACATAACGCTTCGTTTAAATAAGAAAATCAAAAAGGTCTCTTTTTATTACGACGAATAAAACAGCCAAATGCCGTAGTTTTATATCGTTATCAATAATATTTATGTTTTAAATAAATTCCATTTTGATAATACCCTATCATAATGATATGGCGGTGTTATTTAAACACTATCCATTTATAAATATATCTGATTATATATCAGCATATTATAACAAAACTCGGGATAGTGGCACTTTCTTGGCAACGTGGCCAACATGCATTTAAAAAACAAACTCCGTTTTGGCATTGGCTTTTTGTTCCTGGTAGCGTTGATAAGCTCGGGGGTGGCTATATATTATTTAAATGACCTGTCGGCCAGTTCCAAAATCATCCTTAAAAATAATTATCGCTCCGTTACCTACGCTAAGAACATCGGCGAGGCTTTGGATAACGAAAGTATCGCGCAGCAAAGTCGCTTCAAAACAATCAGCACCAATCTAATTCACGAAGAGCAAAACATAACCGAGCCCGGTGAAGCCACGCTTGCCGACAGCCTTCGCGAAAATTTTGAGAGGTATCGTATTGCGCCTAACAATACCCTGTTCCAACATAATATCAGGGCGGCTATATACGGCATTATGCAGCTAAATATGAATGCTATCCAGCGTAAAAGCAATGAAGCCGATAAGGCTGCAGATGACGCGGTTTTTATGGTATCATTTATGGCGTCGCTTTGTTTTTTAGTTGCCTTTAGCTTTATGTGGAACTTCCCAGGTTACATAGCCGACCCGGTTACCAAAAACATTGATAGCCTTAAACAGGTGAGTGATAACAAAACTACTTTTATTGCCACCGTATCGCACGAACTTAAAACACCTATTGCCGCCATGAAAATGAGCATCAAGCTGCTGCATGATGAGCGTGTGGGCACCATGAATACCGAGCAACAACAACTACTGCAAGATATAGAGGACGATGCCCAGCGCCTGTTACAAATTACCGGCGAACTGTTGCACGCCGCGCAAGCCGAGTCGGGAAACATCCAGCTTAATTTTGGCAGCGCACATCCAACAGAGATTGTCACTTATGCTGCACGGGCAATCCGGTCGTTAGCTGATCAGAAACAAATAATCATCAACCTAACCTGCCCCGAAACATTGCCCAAAGTTAAGGCCGATCTTGACAAGGCTACCTGGGTGCTCATCAATTTGCTTTCAAACGCTATTAAACATAGCCCGGTTAATTCAACCATTGATGTTACTGCAAAAAGTTTAAACAGAAACGTAATTGAGTTCTCTGTGCAAGACTACGGCAGCGGTATAGATCAGATGTACTTATCCCGCATTTTCGACCGCTACTTTAAAGTACCCGGTGCCGATCCCGAAAAAACAGGCACCGGCCTGGGGCTGGCTATAGCCAAAGATTTTATTGAAGCACAAGGCGGCAGTATTGGTGTAGAAAGCCGTGTTGACAGCGGCAGTCGCTTTTATTTTACACTGGCTGCAAACGCCTAAATATTTATTACTCATCACAAAAAACAACAATGACATCCCACTTAAAAACACTATCAGCCGCGGGCGTTTTGGTAACCTTAGGTATAATTTTTGGCGATATAGGCACGTCGCCGCTATACGTTTTTCAAACCTTACTGGTTGAGGGCGGCAAGGTCGATGCCGCACTGGTGTTGGGCTCTATATCCTGCATATTTTGGACACTTACCCTGCAAACTACCTTTAAGTATATATTCATTACCCTGCAGGCGGATAACCGCGGCGAGGGCGGTATATTCTCATTATACGCGTTAGTAAGGCGTTATGGTAAATGGCTGGCTATACCAGCTATAATTGGTGCGGGCACCTTATTGGCCGATGGGATAATAACCCCGCCAATATCCGTGACATCGGCTATTGAAGGATTAAGTAACGTACCCGCCTTGGCTACGATGTTTGTGCCGGGCAATGCTTTAATTATAGGTATGGTTACAGGTATAATATTATTGCTATTTTTCTTTCAGCAGTTTGGCACTAAGGTGGTGGGGTCATCATTTGGGCCGGTTATGTTGGTTTGGTTTTTAATGATAGGCGGTTTAGGCCTATTACAGGTATTGCATGACCCATCAATATTTAAAGCATTAAACCCTTATTATGGCGCACGATTGTTGATAGACCATCCACAAGGGTTCTGGCTTTTGGGCGCGGTGTTTTTATGTACAACAGGTGCCGAAGCTTTATACTCAGACCTTGGGCATTGCGGCCGCAAAAACATACAGGTAAGCTGGATCTTTGTAAAAACCACTTTATTGCTAAACTACCTGGGGCAGG
>JACMRC010000114.1 GCA_014376655.1 Mucilaginibacter sp.
AGGTGTGCATCTTTGGCCATTAATTCTGCCGCGTTACCAATAACAATAGTTATATCGTAACCAGCATCAGCTACCACTTGTTTAACGGTGTAAAAATCAGCAAGGGTAAGTTTGGCTTTAGTACCCCAAACAACACCCGGCGCGCCTATATATGGTGTTACCATTTCCTGGATCTCGGCGGGCAATTTAAGCTGATCTTCAGTTGCTATCCAACGTACAGATAAATTAAGTTTCTCAAACTCATCTTGCAGGCTTTGCTTAACCTCGTTCCAAAACACGCCTACATAACCATCAATAGCTACAAACTTTTGCGCTGCTATCCATTTGGCAAGTGATAGATACCCATTAAAAATTTTACCGCTCCCAACACCGTGGTAAGGAAATATATCATAAGCCTGTGGCTTTTTAGTCTTTAATTTTTCGGGCAATTGGGGTTGCAGGCCCGCCCGCCACTTTGTTATTGTATTATCTGACACGTTATCTCTGTAGAAATTTTATAAATACTTGTTACTATGACATAGCTATATGTTTACGGTAAGCTTTTATATACAAACACATAAACTATTGCTTAAAATTTTATAATTGGCTTTGTTGATGGCAAGACTGCATCAACCGGCTATATGTACAAACATATAAACATATAACTATAAAACAAATACTTTTAATAGATTTGTTTTATACAGCCTGCGGCGTTTTGTACCGTCATGTTTAATTTGTTTTATACTTAAGGTGTTAATAATCTGCTAATAAAGCTACTACAATATCTGTAATTAATGAAGTTTTCAATAAATCACAAAAGCCCGATACCGCTACATTTACAGGCCGAAGAACTTTTACGTACTATTATAAAAGACCCCCAATATGCCGACGGCAAATTTTTACCAAACGAGGTTGACCTGGCTAAACAACTGGCTATATCGCGCACCACGTTAAGGCAGGCGCTAAACAAGCTGGTTTACGAAGGTTTGCTAACCCGTAAAAAAGGCGTAGGCACTAAAGTTGCCAATGCTTCGGTAAGCTCAAAATCAAACAATTGGTTAAGTTTCTCGCAGGAAATGCAGGCGCGCGGTATCCCGGTACGCAATTTTGAATTGCACATTAGCTGGGTAAACCCCGACCAACAAATCGCTAACTTTTTTGAAATTAGCACTGATAAAAAGATCTTAAAATTAGAGCGCTTAAGGGGCCGCAACGAAGGGCCATTTGTTTACTTCATATCTTACTTTCACCCACGAGTTGGCCTAACCGGCGACGAAGATTTTAAACGCCCTTTGTACGAGATCCTGGAGACAGATCATTCGGTTGTTGCCAATCTTTCAAAAGAAGAAATAAGCGCCCGCCCTGCCGATAAAATACTGGCTGCCAAGCTTGAAGTAGAATCGGGCAGCCCTATATTATTCCGGAAACGTTTTGTGTACGACCAGGGCGACCGCCCTATTGAGTTTAACCTGGGCTATTACCGGGCCGATAGCTTTATTTATACTACAGAAAGCAGGAGAGAGCAATAAGCCTCCCCGGTATAATCCTATCCTGTAAAGTATTTGCTAAATTTTATTTTGTCACATAAAAAATACTTATAAGTCATTTTTTATTCACATAATGACTTATAAGTCAGCGACTACTATTTGCATCATTGATATTCTATTTACATTAGCTTACCAATTACCTAATAACCGATCCAATGACTATTAACCGATTTTTGCAGGTACTTTTTACCCGCGCAAAATTATTCAGTACCGTGCCTGTCAAACTCATGTTGGCAGGTTCGGTACTGTTACTCTTCGCGTTTGCACCGAGAGATACTGACCCATTAGTCAGGATTGTAGCTGTTTTGCAAAAATGGACAGATACCATCCCGCAGGAAAAAGTGTATTTGCAAACAGATAAACCTTATTATGCCTTAGGCGATACCATTTGGTTTAAAGGTTATGTAACCATAGGCAGCAGGCACCAGCTTTCGGCTTTAAGCGGAGCGTTGTATGTGGAACTCATTACCGAAAAAGACTCTGTTATACGAGCACTTAAGCTACCTATTACCTCGGGTATGGTTATGGGCGATTTTACTTTGGGCGATGATTTTAAAGAGGGCAGCTACAGGATCCGTGCCTATACGCAGTGGATGCGCAATGCAGGCGAGGAATACTTTTTCGACCGGACATTTACTGTAGGCAACCTGGTAAGCTATAATATAATTGCCAAAGCCGATTATCAATACAAAGACATTAACGGCAAACAGGTATTAACCGCGACACTTAATTATGCCAATGATGAAGGCAAACCAATTGCCAATAAGGGTATAGACTATCAGATAGTCATTAATAAAAAGGTAGCCTGGGTTGGCTCTGCTAAAACAGACGCGGCAGGTAGCATTGCTGTTAAAATTCCCAATGACGGTAATACCGACTTTAGCGGCGCTTATATCCATACTTCGCAAAGCGGCACCGATAAATACCCTGTTATTCGTGATCTCCCAATTAAAGCAAGCTTATCGCAAAGCGATGTACAGTTTTTCCCGGAGAGCGGTACTTTGGTTAATGGCATACCCTCGCGCATGGCATTTAAAGCAGTAGGTGTTGATGGCCTGGGCATACCAATAACAGGGAAAATTGTAGATGAAACCAACACAGAAGTCGCCCCGTTAGTAACACTTCATGCCGGTATGGGCAGCTTTATTTTACGGCCAGTGGCAGGTAAAACTTATACCGCCAACATTAGCTTTGCCGACGGCACTACTAAAACCATAGCGCTGCCAAAAGCTATTGATGAGGGTTATGTATTAAGTGTTTATCAGCCAAATAAAGATAGTGTGTTGGTTCGGATCAAAGCATCGGTAGTGCATGCACAAAACATAAATTTTCTTGTTCACAGCAACGGCGAAATTATATTCTCATCACCTGTAAAAGTTACTAATGCGCTTACATCGGTTTGGTTAAATAAGCAGTCCTTCCCTACCGGGATAGCACAGTTTACACTATTTGATAATAACGGCGAGCCGCTGAATGAGCGGATAGCATTTATCCGTAGTGATGACCAGATGCAGTTAAACCTTAAAACTACCAAAGCCGAATACAAGAGCAAGGAGCGTATACAAATAGACCTTGATGCAAAAGATAGCAAGGGCAAAGCCATACCGGGTAATTTCGCTGTCACTGTAATTGATGAAAGCAAAGTACCGGTTGAGGAAAGCGCCGAGAGTACCATACTGTCGAACATATTGCTAACATCTGATCTTAAAGGCTACATAGAAAAACCAAACTACTATTTCACCAAAGAAACCGACGAAGTTAACAAAGCGCTTGATAACCTGATGCTAACGCAGGGGTACCGCCGGTTTACCTGGAAAGAATTGAATAATACCGTAAACACCAAACCCGCTTTCGAGGTGGAAGGCTTAGGCTTTAAAGTATCGGGGCTGGTTACTACGCTTGGCAATAAACCGTTGCCCAATGCTAATGTTATGCTGATGTCGCTTAAAGCAGGGGTAACAAAGGGTGCTAACAGCGACGAGAATGGCCGCTTTAAATTTGACGGTATATTTTTAACTGACAGCGTAAAGTTTGCGGTACAGGCACGTACCGCCAAAAATAGCGATAAGGTTAAGATCATCCTTGATAGTATCCCTAAAATAAAAATCATCCATAACAAAAACAGTGCTGATGTAAGCACTAATATATTTGCCACAATAAAAACCTATTTAGAGAGCGGCAAAAAAGAGGATGATATTTATGAACGCACCGGGCAGTTGGATAAGGTACACCGGTTACGCGAAGTAAGGATAAGGGCCAGGAAAATTATTCCACCTGTAGTTAGTGTCCAGGGGGGATACAAACTACCCGAGGGCCTTGCCGACCAAACAATTATTATAAAAAACGCGGAAAACGCTGCTACAATAGGTACCCTTTTAGCAGGCGAATTAAGAGGCGTTACATTTAAAAATTATACACCTACTGATCCAAATCATCCTAATGAAGTTTATCCCCAGGTTGCAATGTATCCTTTTAGTGGTGGTGTCCCGTTAGTTATAATTGAGGATGGACGAAAACTCGACCCGGGAGAAGCCGGAGGAGTATTTGATAATACATCCCTGCAACCTACCGATTTGGTAAAAGTAGAGCTGGTAAAAATGGGTGCAAACACATTGGGCACAGGTGCCCCTACTTTAATGTTATATACCAACAGAGGGGGACTTAATAAATATTATACCCCCAGCATGGCCAACATAAACCCCAAAGGTTTTAATAAAGCGCGCGAGTTTTACTCGCCGCGATATGACAGGCCGGGCAATGCGGATAAACTGCCCGACTTGCGTACAACTGTTTATTGGAACCCTTATTTAAAAACTGATGCTGATGGTAAAACATCATTCAACTTTTTTAATGCCGATGGCCCGGGTACTTACAAAGTTATTGTTGAGGGCATAAACGCGGCCGGCGAACTGGGCCGACAGGTATTACGCTACACCGTAAACGGCGATCAGGCCGACGCGGCAACTTTTGCTTTGCCTGCGGCAGATAAGAGCCTGGCGCAAATAACCGCACCGCTGGATAGCTTTAACCGCCGCTTACCGGTAGAGAAAGTGTACCTGCATACCGATAAACCTTACTACAATATTGGCGACACACTATGGTTTAAAAGTTACTTGTTAGATAGGGTTAACCTAACAGGTTCAAAACTAAGCGGCCTGCTGTATGTAGAGCTGGATAATGATAGTTCTGAAATGGTGCGCCGTATCAGCATCCCTATTAAAGATGGTTTGGGTTGGGGGCAGATACCATTGCTTAAGGCCATATTCCGCGAGGGTGGTTATACCCTGCGTGCCTATACCAACTGGATGCAAAACTTTGGAGAGGATTATGTTTTTAGTCAGCGCTTTTACCTGGGCGTACCTGCCGAAGATGCCTGGCTGGTAAAATCGGCTGCCACCATAAACCGCGTAGCGGATAACGACCAGTTACAGGTAGAACTGAAGTTAAACCGATCGGACAATATCGCATCGCCGGTGGCTTTACGAAAGGTAGAGGTTAAGATCTATGACCAATCGCATTACTTATATAGCGAAGAGTTACAAACCGGTATTGATGGCAGCCTTAAGTTTGGGCATGCTTTAAAAGCCAAAGCCGACGGCCGACAAATAAGGGTGCAGATCCGTAGTCTTGATAAACGGGATGGTGATAAATTAGTGCAAGTACCGCTAAACATTAAACGCAACCAAAACATAGATGTACAGTTTTTGCCCGAGGGTGGTAGTTTGGTTAGCGGGCTAAAATCGGTAATTGGCTTTAAAGCTATTGGCGAAGATGGGCGTGGCACCCCGGTAGTAGGCGCTGTTTATGATGGCAAAGGCACTGAGGTAATTCAATATGCCGCCATACATAATGGCATGGGCTCGTTTGAGTTTACACCAAAAGCCGGCGAAACTTATACTGCACGTATCAGTCAGCCCATTGCTAAAGCCTTTGTGTTGCCTAAAATTAATCCGGCAGGTACACTTTTACATATCAGCAACCCCGAGCAGGGAGATAACGTTAAAGTTACTATCAGCGCTACCATCAATGTAACAACTGATACCGCCTGTTATTTAATTGGCACGTCGCGGGGAGTGGTTTATTATTCGCAAAAAGTGGAATTAAACCAACCGGAAATAACGGTTTCTAAAAAATCATTCCCTTCGGGGATTACGCGCTTTACTTTGTTTAAAGGCAAGAGGCCACTTAACCAGCGCATGGTATTTATTGACAATGACGATCAGCTTAAAATAAACGTAGTCCCTAATAAAACAGCCTATGTAAAAAGGGATAGTGTGGGGCTTGAAATAGAAGTTAAAGACAAAAGTGGCATCCCGGTAAAAGGCAGTTTCTCGCTTGCGGTTACCGATGACTCGCAGGTTAAGGCGGATAGTTTGGGTGATAATACTATAGCGGCAAATTTGCTTATTAACGCCGATCTGCGGGGCCATATCGAGTCGCCGGGTTACTATATCAACCGTACCGATAAACAAGCCTGGCAGACCTTAGACAATCTGATGTTAACCCAGGGTTGGACAGGTTATGATTGGCAGGATGTATTTGCCCCTGCAAAGCAACCAAAATTTGAAGCTGAGAA
>JACMRC010000115.1 GCA_014376655.1 Mucilaginibacter sp.
CTTTTTACCTGTTTACAATTTCGTCTGCAATAATTTTAAGTAATTCTGCCTTTTCGGGAGTAATGTTCTTGGCTTGGTTATCCAGTACGCTAAGTGCTCCTAAAGTATCGCCATTAGTTTTTAGCGGCACCCCATAATAATAGCGCAGGTTGGGCTCATCAGTTACATAAAATTTATCTTTAAACCGGTCATCATTAGATAAATCAGGTACTTCAAATCCCTCAGTACCCATCAAAACATATTGGCAAACAGATTCCTCTCGCGGCATCTGGTCTATCTCCATCCCGTGATGCGATATTGTCCATTGGGTATAAGTATCCAGTAAGTTTACCAATGATATTTCTGTTCCAGCAACCTTTGCGGCAAGTTTGGCGAGGTCTTTAAACGTATCCTGGTGATTTGTATAATCAATATCAAAGTCGGTTAGGGTCATTACCCTGTTCATTTCATTTTCGGGTATCGGCGCGTTTAACATATATGTGTGGTCTGTTTTAGTTGGTATAATTACGGTTTTTTAATAAATATAGTTGTTGTAAAACAAAAATATGTTCCTGAATTTTATTTGTTTTTATAGTTTTCTATAAACCATTTTAAAGCAGCGTTTAAATTTGATTGCTTATATGCCAAAACAACTTCGGTACTTACAGGAATTTCAGTCAAATCGATAAATGACAGCTGTAAATTAGCGTATTGCTGCTTCAATGATAGCGGCAATATAGAAACTCCCAAACCGGCCTCTACCAATTGCACTATTGAGTGAACGTTATTTACCTCGTGCGTTATATCCGGCTTAAATCCTAACCTGCGGCAAATTTCAACCAATTTATCATAATAGTGGGGCGCATATTCCTTATTGAAGAATATAAAAGGTTTACCCTTTATAAAATTGGCAAGATCATTTAAGCTGTCAAATTGCATCCGGGCGTTGGGTACCACCACTATAAACGGATCAAAGAATAAAGTTTGCACCGTTAGTTTATCCGACTGTACCGGTGCCCTTAATATGCCTACATCAAGCTTACCCTGCTCTAAAGCTTCTATTTGTTTAATGGTGGGGCGTTCGTATAAACTGGTTTTGATATAAGGAAAAACATCCCGTAAGTTTTTTAACACCTCGGCCAAATGTGGTTGATAAACAGAACTAATGTACCCTATCTTCAATTCGCCGCTATCTGCTGCCTGGTGAATTTGCCGGGCAATGTTTTTACCTTCTTCCAGCTGCGCGAAAATTGAATCGACGGTTGTCGCAAAATATTTCCCGGCCTCGGTTAACACTACGCGCTTGTTGTTGCGTAAAAACAATTGTACGCCTAATTCTTCTTCCAATTCCTTTATCTGTCGACTTAGTGGTGGTTGCGAAATAAACAAACTGGCAGCAGCGTTTCTAAAATGCAGGTGCCTGGCTACGGCTTTAAAATATTGCAGATGTCTTAATTCCATTTTTATGATACCTGATAAATATCAATTATTGACAATTTTGATATTTTACAAATATCGTTAAATGGTATAACTTTGTCAAATCACAGTTTAACCAGATAAGAATATGAGTATAAATTATGCCGACAAAGCCACAAACGAAGAAATAAGAATCCGTTTTGATAACGATGTTGAGCGTTTCTCTAACTTAGATACCGGCCAGGCAACAACCATTGATGCCCCATTAACCATGGAGCTTTGCACCGAGGCCGCAAAGTATATAAACCCTAATGCCAAAAACCTTTTAGACATAGGCTGCGGCGGGGGCAATTACACTTTAAAGATGCTAAGCAAAATAAGCAATCTTAACTGTACGCTTAACGATTTGAGCATGCCCATGCTTGAGCGGGCCAGAGCGCGTGTATCGGCACAAACAAACGGCGAGGTAACTATTATACAAGACGACATGCGTAACCTTGATCTGCCTGTTTATCATTTCGACATTATACTGGCTGCGGCAACTTTCCACCATTTACGCGATGATGCGGACTGGGAAAGCGTTTTTAGCAAGCTGTACAAAACGTTAAAGCCAGGCGGTAGTATTTGGATCTCGGACCTGATAGCGCATGATGCCGAGCCGCTAAACCGCCTATTTCAAAAACGTTATAGCGATTACCTGGATACATTGGGCGGCCCTGAGTATCGCCAAAAAGTATTGGATTATGTGGCGCATGAGGATACCCCGAGGTCTGTCAACTACCAAATGGATTTGTTAAAGAAAGTAGGGTTCGCTGATGTGGAGATACTGCATAAAAACTCCTACTTCGCGGCGTTTGGAGGAATTAAATAAGGTTAGTAGCAGTTGCAGTGGTGAGTGGCAGTTTAAAACTACAATTCCTGCTACTGCAACTGCCACTTTAAAATATTTTGCGATATTCGGCCCAAATAAAAACTATGATAAACGTAAACGAATATTTTGATGGCGCGGTAAAATCACTGGCCTACACTGCTGCCGACGGCAAATCAACCATTGGTGTTATTGAAAGCGGCGAATACGAATTTGGCACATCAAACCACGAAACCATGACCGTTATAGAAGGCGAACTGGTAGCTTTATTACCGGGAGCAACAAATTGGGAAACTTTCACCAACAGTCAATCGTTCGAAGTACCTGCTAATACATCATTTAAAGTTAAATCTCAAGGTCAAACCTCGTATTTATGTAAATACCGGTACAATACTGATTTATGAATGTCTTATATTTGATTAATAAAATCAATATATCAGCTTATGGATCATTCATTAATTACAACCAGCACCGGTTTAGAAGGTTATCGTGTAGTTAAACATTTGGGCGTTGTACGTGGCATTACGGTGCGAAGCCGTAGTGTTGCCGGCAATATAGCGGGCGGGTTTCAATCGCTATTTGGCGGCAGGCTTTCTATTTATGTCGAGCTTTGCGAAAACGCCCGCGAAGAAGCTTACCAGCTACTGATTCAACACGCCCAGGTATTAGGTGCTAACGCCATAATTAACATGCGTTATGATGCCAACGAGGTAATGCAGGGCATAACCGAAGTACTGGCATACGGTACCGCGGTAGTAGTAGAAAAAATATAATTTGTGATTACACCGATTGTTGTTTGATTTCACCGATTGGATTTTTGATTACGTTGATTTTTTGAAGAGATTGTATGTCAAATAATTTAATCAGTGGAATCCCCGATTCAAAATCAGTGCAATCAAAAATCCAATCGGTGAAATCATTCTACCTAAAATAGGTCAATGGTATCTCTTTCCACATACCATGTGCCAGGCCGCCGGTAAGCAATTCGTAAACCAGGTATAAGGGCCAAAATATATAGCAAAGTATCAGCATTATTATAGAGTGGTTATAATGCCAGTTTATCATTAAGGCATACAGGCCCAACAGCAGGTACAATATGCTTGTGTCTCTTGTTTTCATTTAATTTTATGTAAATAATACAATACTAAGGTAAAAAATACGCTGGTAATTTTTACCGAAAGTTGCTTTTTAGGAAAGAACGCGGCACTTAAACCGCCAAATTTTGTTTGGCTAAGCCAACAAGTTTTCCACAATTCAACAAAATAGCTTAAAAAGGGGCACTTATCCACATTTTTGGTGATAAAAAATATCAAGAATTATATACTACTTAATAAAAGTAAACTATGTTTGTGTAAACAATTCACACCTAACAAGGTTAACTTTTAAACAATTAAAAACTTATTTATGGCAACATCAGGCATTACTGCTTATTCAGTAAAAACAAAAACTAAAAACGTACCAATGATTGATCCTACTATTGATGTAAAATC
>JACMRC010000116.1 GCA_014376655.1 Mucilaginibacter sp.
AATGGTTTAGTGATCATGGATAATGATACTTACGACCAACATACCGTACCTAAGGCTTTATTTGGCCCTGCCGTAAAGTTTTTAAAAGAAGGTATGAACGTTATAGTAGCCTTTGAAAGCGAAGAGCCTATAATGGGTAATATCCCCTCATCAGCCGAGTTAGAAATTACCTACACCGAACCGGCCGTAAAAGGAGATACCTCAAACGCCGCAATGAAAAAAGCAACTGTTGAAACAGGCGCAGAGATAAACGTACCCCTATTCATCAACATTGGTGATAAAGTGAAAGTTGATACGGTTAATGGTACTTATGTGGAGAGAGTGAAGGCGTAAGCTCCCGAGCCTTCAAAAGGCGGAGTTTTTTGAAAATATAAACAGTTAAGCTTCCAGATTGGAGGCTTTGCTGTTTTAAATAAATGCGCTATCTTTGAGTATGCACCAATTGCAACAATATCAGCAACTTATTTTACCTGTGCTAAAACGGCACATGGTTAAGCATGCCGCTATTTTTGGTTCCGTTGCAAAAGGGGATACTCATCCCAATAGTGATATTGACTTACTAATAGAACCCGATAAGGATTTCACAATTTTTAAAATGCTAATACTCGAAGAAGAGATAGCTGCATTACTAAAATGTAAGGTAGACCTTGTGGAATACAGCGCATTAAAACCATCTATTAAGGATGAAGTTATGCGGTCTGCAATAACTATTTTATGAGTAGGTCTGATAAAGTATATGTGGAAGATATCATCGAATCCATAGAAATTATACTTTCTTATATTGGTGATAAAACCGAGTTCGAATTTATAAATAACCTCATGTTGCAGGACGCTATAATTCGGAGATTTGAAATTATTGGTGAAGCAGCGTCGAAAATATCAGAACCAATAAAAAATCAAACTCCACAAGTGCAATGGCGACTGATGAAGGAGATGAGGAATAAGTTGATCCATGAATATTTTGGAGTTTCCCCCGTTACCATATACTCCACAATCAGGTTAGACTTACCAGTTTTATTAGATCAGCTAAACAAGTTGGCTAACTAAATCAACGTAATCCATACATCATTAAAATAAACGGTCTTAATTAATCGGCCTCAACACCCTATTCCATCTTACCCTATTAAATATATTCTGGGTTGAGTCTGTACTGAACCAGTTTAGCACGGCTTTACCAATAATATGGTCCTCGGGGACATAGCCCCAAAAGCGCGAGTCTAAAGAATCATGGCGGTTATCGCCCATCATCCAGTAGTAATCCATTTTAAAAGTATAGCTATCGGCTTTCTTTCCGTTGATGAGGATCTCCGAGCCGTTTACGGTTACTTTGTTATTTTCGTATACTTCTATCGCGCGGCGATATAAAGTAAGCGTAGAATCGTTTAATGGCGTTGTCCAGCCTTTTTTTGGCAGGCGAATAGGTCCGAAGTTATCCAGGTTCCATTTAAACTTTTCATTATGCGGGAAGATCTGGGCATCATAAGTGCCTGCCTGTGCAATGATGGGCGTTACGCTTTTTACGTTCGAAAATGTTTTAAGCGTTGCCGCTGCTTCTACCGACATCACCATCTCATAATTATAAGGTAGCATTTGATTTTGTATGGTGATATGATGCTCTTGCAAAATCTCAGGATTAATTGGCAATCCGGTAGTTATGACATCGTACGACGTTTGCTGCTTAGGCGCATTTGGAGCAGGTTTGCCATTAATATAAACCTGCGAGTTAACAATGCTCAGCACATCGCCGGGGATTGCCTGGCAGCGTTTAATTAAGCAAGTGCGTTCATCAGTTGGCAAATTATATTCCGGCCCGGCTTCATCCGGCTTGTTAAATACTACAATGTCCCGATTCTTGATATGGGTAAAACCCGGCAGTCTCCAGTAAGGTAGCTGCAAGCCATCCCAATAGGTTTTAACGCCGTACATTGTTGGCTCGGTAAACGGAATAGCCAATGGTGTATTAGCCATGCGCGGGCCGTAACTTATTTTGCTTACAAATAAATAATCGCCGGTAAGCTGCGTGCCTTCCATAGATCCTGACGGAATAGCGTAGGCCGAAAAAAACAAACCGCGCACAATGGTCGAAACCACAACCGCGAAAACAATAGCATCAACCCACTCGCGGGTTTTTGACTTTTTTGGCTTGTCAGCTTTAGTATCTTTCTTAAAATTGAACTTCCAATTCATACGGCTAAGTTTTGATTACAAAACTTAGATTTCAAAACCAACGAATTGTTACAGGAGGATTTACTCCTCTGGTGGAGTTGGTGGCGCGGGCTTGGTAACCCCTGCCTTGAATCGTGGCGTAAAACCAATCTTCGGTTTTTCCTCGGTAGGAGCGTCTTCGATTTTATTTTCTTCAACTGGTGCTTCAGCAGGTTTGGTAACGCCGGCTTTAAAGCGTGGCGTGAAACCTACTTTAGGTTTATCCGCAACAGGCGCAGGTGCCTCCTCTTTTATCTCTGCTGATGGGGCTTCAACAGGTTTAGTAACGCCTGCTTTAAATCGTGGTGTAAAACCAACCTTAGGTGCGGGTAATAGGGCGGCGTCTTCTTGCTTTTCCTCCGGAGTTTCTTCAACAGGTTTTGCCGCAACAGCCGCTTTAAACCTTGGCGTAAAACCAACTTTTGGTGCAGGTGCAGCCATTCCGCTTAAACTTTCGTTTACCGTTTGCTCTGCCAGCTGGTTTTCAATTTGTGGTTTCTCGGTCTTAACCTCGGGCGGTAAGTTGTATTGAAGACGAATTTTATTGAACCAGTACTTCTTGGTATGGTCAAAACTCTTTTCGCCCATTTGGCCGTAGTGCAATTTAAATTCGGCAAACAGCGCCGGTTCACCTTGTTGTAAGGCTGCCAGGTCTATCCGCTTCTTTTTAAAAAACTCTTCGAAAGTCATATTGGTAATAGATTCAAGAGTCAAGAGGCAAAAATCAAGAAATATTCGGGCGGTAGGCTCTTAACTCTTGATTCTTAACGCTTAATTCTATGTTATAGAAATGTCCAGATTCAATTTATTAAAACGTATTCCTTTATCGGTCTGTACCCAATCTTCGCGCTCTTCATCAGATGCATCCTTCAACGCCGAGAACCATTCTAACGGGAAAACCTGTTGCTTGCCACCTTCTTTTTCAACCAGCAGCAAGCCATTGTTAAAGATCACTTTAACTTTCTTTTCCTGCTTACGTGA
>JACMRC010000117.1 GCA_014376655.1 Mucilaginibacter sp.
ACCAGCTTCTTTTCCTGCTTTTGGCAATAATCGTCCCAACTTTTGTAATTGCAATATTTAGCCAGGACGTTTAGTGTAAACAATGATGGACTGTATTTGCTGTAAGCAAACCCATATATACGTTTAAATGTTGTTTCACTGATACGGTTACCGCTCTTTTTAAATACTCTATCTGACAACGCCTTACACTCCGATGGGAGCATGTGGGTTATCCCCGCATTAATGAGCAGTATTTTTTTTAATTCCTCATACTTTGGTAATGAAACTGCATTCATTAACGTTCCCTCAATTAGTTTAAACCTGCTTAATATTTGCTTTGTCTTATTTATATTGTAAAAATACCATATTTTACAGAAAACAAAACCAAACCTGCTGATTTGGGCAGCCTGTTTAGAATAATATGCAATAACCTTAATTGTTTAATAAGCGCAAATAATGAACGAATAAAATGAACGGGTATTTATTTGATGAACAGCGTGACGAAATTTTAGGAAAATTGAATAGCACACATTAACCGTTAAAATTATAACCTTTAAAACCTAATAAACTCAACAGTTTGCGTTTAAAAATGCTTAAGTACAAAGCTTTAAAATAACGATGATCTGATTTATTATCGCGGATAATAAACGAAGGATGTTTTAAAGGGAACTGGATAGGTTGCGTCTTATTTTGTTTTAATTCGTCGCTGGTAGATAGGGTGTGGGTGGCTTCTACGCCAAACCCAATATTCTCTATCATGTTAACGTTTGGGATTATAGATAAGCCTGAGTTTGAAAACAAAGCGAAAGACCATTGGTAATCCCACCAATTAGCATTAGGGTTATTATAACTTCTTTCAATTTTGGCTAACCTGTATTTGCGCTCAAACCACGAATCGAAGTAGCCCTTGAAATAGTTTTTTTCGTTAAGCTCAGGAAACTTTTGTACTTTAAAGTCATACAATTTCCAGGCTCTTCTCCATGTTGCCCAACCCCATTCGTGCGGATAAGATGAAAAATAATAGGAGTAATCTTTATCGTTTTGCCAGCCTTTTTGAAAATTGCTGCCTGTTATATGCATGATCTTGGTGTCATGCCGATACTTTTCAAGCATCTCCTGGCAGTATTGAAAAAATGTTGGATCTGGTAAACAATCGTCTTCCAATATTATCCCTTCTTCTTCATTTTCAAAAAACCAATCATACGCGCTTGCAGGGCCTAATCCACAACCTAAATTTTCGTCACGAAATAAAGTCTTTAACTCACAATCCCAATCAACCTTAACAACAAGTTCTCTTATTGATTGGCATCTTTCTGCGTCTGTAGCGCTATTTGGCCTCGGCCCATCAGCAGCTATATACAGTTTTTTTGGTTGCGCCTGTCTAATAGCTTCAAATACTATGCTGGTAGTATCAAGCCTATTGAACACAACGAAAAGTACTGGCGTTTGTAGGGGCAACATTTAGTAGCTAATAGAATTAAAAAAGTAAATATGCAACAAAAATGCCACACCAACATTTATTATTAGTTAAAAATTACTATTTAACTAATAGTGATTTTCCTATGTATCGTTCAACGACGTATTTGTATCGATAAATGGAATGTATACGTTCAGTTGATGATAATGGTTTACTTTTTTAAATTTTATTTTTGTTTAAAACAGTAAGATAAATGCAGAACCTTCGCCTTGTATAGACTGGACCTGGATATTACCTTTATGTAGCATCATTATTTGCTTGCATAAACTCAAGCCAATACCACTACCGGTTTTTCGGGTGCTAAAAAAAGGTATAAATATCTTATCCAATAACTCAGGAGGCATACCTACGCCGTTATCGGCTATTTTTATTATCGGTTTATTATTGGCACTTGTTTCAGCAGTTAAAGTTATGCACGGTGTGGCGGTGTCTTTTACAGCGTCAATAGCATTAGCTAATAAGTTTATCAGGGTTTGCTCAACCAGGTTTACATCCATCTCAATGGTCATTTGCATATCGCGCAGCACAATATCTAATTCGATGTTTTTAACTTAAGCGATATTTTTTGTTTGAAATGATTTAGTATTTATTTTTTAACAATAAATATTAAATATGGTATCTTTGATATGGGTAAGGTATGGATAAAATTTACTTTGTATTTTCCTTAATAATTGGATTGTTTGGCGTAAATGTACTTTATGCCCAGGCTCCTGTTCTATCTTATCCATCACCACAAACTTTTGCCTTAGGCAAAACAATTACCCCAATACCTATTAAAAATACAGGAGTGGCGGTACCACAAGGGTATTATGCACAAAGTAGTGGTATTGCAGGTACAGGGCTTTATGGGTATCGTGATCATAGCAACCCGGATTCGGCTACCTTTGCCAACCCAATTGGCATAACTGTTGACCCTGCCGGTAATACTTTTGTTGCTGATGCCAATAATAATGCAATCAGAAAAATCACCCCCGGCGGTGTAGTTACAACACTTGCTGGTGGCAACGGAGCAGGTTTTGCAGATGGCGTTGGCCCTGCAGCAAAATTCAATTTCCCAACAGGGTTGGCTTGCGATAAGAACGGTACAATATACGTAGCAGATTTTTCGAATAACAAAATCAGGAAGATAACCCAGGGCGGATCTGTATCAACTATACCTGCAACAGGTTTAAATTTACCTTACGGAATAGCTATTGATGGTGCTAATAATATAATAGTTGCTGATACTTACAACAACCTTATAAAAAAAGTAACTCAGGCTGGGGTTGTAACAGTAATTGCCGGTAACGGCGCGGCTGCATTAACAGACGGGCTTGGATCGGCAGCAAGCTTCTACCTTCCGCATAGTGTTGTACTAGACAAATTAGGGAATATTTATGTTGCCGATAGTTTTAATAACGCTATCAGGAAAATTACGCCAGTGGGTGACGTTACTACAATTGTTCATAACACAAATATTTATTCTCCCACGGGTATAACTATTGATAGCATCGGTACCTTATACGTAACCAACGGAAAGAATCAAACAGGTTTTATATCAAAAATTACAACAACGGGTACCAGTACAATTTTTGCAGGTGTTGATACTTTGCATAATGGCGGGATATCATTTAGAGAAGGGGTGGGGACTTCGGCAAGGTTTGCTGGCGGTACGGGTATATCTTATGATCCCGGAGGAAATTTAGAGATAGCCGATGCGCAGAATTTTCTTGTAAGGCGTATTTCTTTAAACGGATATGATATTGCGCCCGAATTACCGTCAGGGTTGTCTATGGATAGATTTGGAACAATTTCTGGCAAACCGGATACCATATCTTCTGCACGAAATTATACAGTTACAGGTTATATAGTTAACTACAGCGATACAGCTGTAATAAATATCGGGGTACTAAATATTGCCCCTCAAACAATTACTTTTAATCCTATTCCCAACCAGGTTTATGGTGTGGCCGATCTTGCCAACCCGGCAACCAGCACTAATACAACTATACCAATAACCTACACAAGCAGTAATACAGCCATTGCTACAATAGTTAATAATAATGTGCATGTTGTGGGGGTAGGTACTACTAATATTACTGCTAACCAGGCATCAAGCCCTAATTTTACTGCCGCACCCCCTGTAACCCAACCATTAACTGTTACCAAGGCCATCTTAACGATAACTGCAAATAACCAAAACAAAATCACGGGTCAGGATAATCCAGTTTTAACTGTTAAATATGCCGGCCTTGTAAATGGCGATGATAGCACCAAATTAACTGCAAAGCCTACAGCACAAACCGCAGCAACAACTGCATCGCCTGTAGGTATTTACCAAATTACAGCAAGTGCAGGAGTGGCTAATAATTATAGTTTTACCTATGTAGATGGTACATTAACCGTTGCCGCATTACCTATTATAACGGCAAGCGGCTCTACGGCATTTTTAGCAGGCGATTCTGTAATACTGTCAGTTAATTATCCTGCCGGATATACTTATCAATGGAACTATAATGGCAATGTTATAACCGGCGAAACAAAATCAAGCTACAAGGCTAAAATTAGTGGCGCTTACACTGTCAGTGTTTCAATAAATGGTAAAACAAGTATATCACCTGCCACAAGCGTAACCGCAGCTTTTATACTTCCAGCTCAAAACTTCAAACTGCAAATAAATGCAGTAAGCTGTAAAGGAAACAATAATGGTACTGTATTTATATCAACTACTCAAAGGCTTAATTATGTAGCCACACTTGTTGATGCTGTTAATACAAGCACCTCATATACTTTTACGGATACTGTAACAATTGGTAAATTAAAACCAGGGGCTTATAGTATTTGTATATCAGTGACGGGGCAAACCTATTCACAGTGCTACAATATTACTATTACAGAACCTAAGGATCTGTCTGTTTTTTCGAGTATTAACAGAACTTTAAATACTGTAAACCTTCAACTATCGGGCGCAAGTTTATATAATGTCGAGGTAAATGGTACGCTTTATACAACCGCACAAAACCAGTTAACTGTACCGCTTGCTAACGGAAGTAATAAAATATTGGTTACTACAGATAAGTTATGCCAGGGAATGGTGGAAAAGAATATTGTGATAAATGATTTGATACCTTATCCAAACCCCTTTACAGGTATTTTAAGCCTTAATATTGGAAATACCGTAGCTAAACAGGTGCAGGTAAACATATATAACGTAGTGTCCGGAAAACAAGTTTATAACGGGACTTATACTAATCAATTAGGTATAGTGCAAATGGATCTAAAAGGTTTGGCTTCAGGTTTATATTTTTTAAACCTAAATCTTGACCATACAATTTCATCATTTAAAATATTAAAAAAATGAAGAAGTGGATAATTTTTGCCTTAATGGTCATCGCTATAGCAGGATGTAAAAAGAAAAAAGCGGTAGATAATGGAACAGGTACCACTTCAACTACACCTGGTAAACCCATATTAATAACACCAGCTCAAAACTCAATCTGTATATCAGGCGTTGTAGTTTCTGCAACAGAAAGCCAGGTTTTGTTTACCTGGTCAAGCACCATTAATACCAATAGTTATGACCTGGTTTTAAAAAACCTGCTTACCAATACCTCAACAACCACTACTACAAACGATACAAAAGCCTCAGCGTCATTGCTGCGTAATACCCCTTACTCATGGTACGTATCTGCAAAGCAAAATTCATCATCAACAACAACACAAAGCGATAGCTGGAAATTTTATAATTCGGGCGCAGGAGTTGTCACTTATGCACCGTTCCCGGCAGAAATTGTAGCACCAACTTATGGACAGATTATAACAGCGGTTAATGGAAAAATTAACCTGTCATGGAAAGGTAGCTCTGTTGATGGAAATATAACGGGTTACAATGTGTTTTTAGGCACTACAAACAATCCACCGTTTGCTAAAGCAGTTACAGATAATTTTTATAATGACGTTGCTGTAACAGCAAATACTATTTATTACTGGCGTGTAGTTACTTTAGATTCCAACGGAAATTATACCGATTCGGGGTTATACCAATTTAAAACTCAATAATCGCGTTTGCCGCTATTCGCTTAAAACGTGTATTTCGGTTCGTCTGTTTACCTGGTGATCTTCCTCGCTACAATATTCGCCTTTTGCACATTGATTGAGTAATTGGGTATCACCATAACCTTTAGGCACCAAGCGGTAGCGTGCAACACCATGCCTTACCAAGAATGTGACTGCTGATGCAGCTCTTCTTTTTGATAGGCCAAGGTTATATACAGATGGCGCACGAGCATCTGTATGCGACCCAACTTCAATACGTATTGATGGGTGTTCTCTTAAAATAGCAGCCAGTTTAGTCAGTTCAATAGCCGCATCTGCACGGATATCAGCTTTATTAAGATCGTAATAGATATTATTCAGGATAAAGCCTTCGCCTTTTTTTAACTTTAATATAGCCGAAGCCGGTAAGGCGGGTGGCGGTAAAGAAGGCTTCAATATTTTAGTAGAAGGTACAGCACTTAATACAGGAGGAGGGGTATAGCTAAAGCTATAGATATCATCATTACCTTTCCCATCTTCTCTGTTTGATGAAAAGTAACCGCTTAAACTATCGCGTGTTATAAAATAAAAGTCATCGCTGGTACTGTTAACCGGGTATTTTAGATTTACTGGTTTAGCCCAGGTTGATTTTTCGCCCTTTGATTTAAAGATATCTAAACCACCCATTCCAGGTAAGCCGGTTGATGAAAAATATAATACGCCATCATCGCTTAAATTTGGAAAGGCCTCATCATCTTTTGTATTAATAAGCTTGCCACAATTTACAGGTTCGGCCCACTCCCCATCAGCTTGCTTAACACAATACCAGATATCGGTTTTACCTTCTCCACCCGGCATGTCTGAAGTGAAGTATATTATATTGCCATTTTTAGAAAGCGTTGCATGACCAATTGAGTATTCCTTTATATTGTTATACTGGAAATTTTTAAAGTTAGCCCATACGCCATTTACTTTAGTAGCCACAATTAATTGGAGACGACGGGTATACAATTGTTGTATTCCCCTTGAATCATAATCAAGTGCCAGTTTGCTTTTAGGCAGGGTAGTAGTAATAGTTATATATGCGGTATCGGCAGAGCTGGTAAATACCATTGGCCCAACATGATAATTCGCATCAAAAATTGGGTTGTTTTTTGTCTTTAATTCAAGTAGAGTGACAATATCCCCATCATTTTTATATAGCTTAAAAAAGCCGTCGCCGGTACGGTTATAAAGCTTCTTTGTTGTTTTTTTATCGTCAGGTAACCTGTCTGATGTAAATACAAAACTGGCTTTGCCGGAATAATTGAGACCCCACTCAGAAAATTTAGTATTATACTTTTGCTCGTTTTTAATGGTAAAGCGATCTATAGGCGCTTTCATCCATTTTTGAGCCGAATCGCAGGCAGCTAATTTAAAAGGTAATTGATCCGCATTCTCTAATGCATAATAAGCTTTATATTGGTCACGCGCTTCGCTAAATTTTTTGTTTCGTAATAATAACTCGGCGTAATAGTAATGGTCAATAGCATCAGCTTCGGAGTAGGCAACCGTTTTTTGATACCATTCTTCGGCCTTATCATAAGCATTCATTAAACGGTAGCAATCTGCTACGCGTTCAACAGCATGGAGTTTAGGGTTGCTTTTATTAGCAAGGTCAAGATAAATAGCCACGCTTTTAAAATATTCATAGCGGTCAAAAAGATTATCGGCCAGCTGCATTTTATTAAGCTGTTCCTGCGCGATAACGCGTGTTAAAAAGCTAATAGTTAGTATGATAAGGGTAGTTATTTTTTTCATATAATCACCTCAAAAATAACGTGGGCTTAATATTCTTCCTTTTGCACGCCTGAAACTATAGGTAAAAGAAATTTCGTGCGATGCAGTTTGGTAACCGGGTAGTTTACTTGTGCCAAAATCATACGAGTATCCAAACCTGCACTGCGGCGTTATATTTATTGCCGCCACACCTGTAATATCATCAGTACGACTTAAATCAGTTTGTAAATTATTTTTTTTCCAAAGCTGCACGCTGGTACTATATGATGCACCAACCCATACCAAGTCGCTAATTAAAAAATAAGTAGCAGCATTAATATTGGTGGGGCCTTTAAAATCTTCTTTAATTAATACAGATGGTTTCCAATTTAATTCAGGCGAAATAGGTACAATAAATCCAGTAGTTAAATAATATGTTCTAACCTGCTTTACGAATATAGACACAGGGTCGGGGTAAGCATCGGGTACCATATTAAGCCCCGAAGCTCCAATATAAAACAATGGAGAATAATAGTATATGCCTACCCTAAAATCGGGGGCAAGCTTGTTTTGTACACCTGCAGTGATGCTCGGGTCTGTAACATTACCTGTACTAAATAGAGAGCCATCAATATTGTAAAGTATAGCACCAATACCAACACCCAAACAAAGGCGTTGTGAATCATCAGCATTTAAGCGGATCCTAAAGGCATAGTTAGCGTAAATAGATGAGTTGTTTTCAGGCCCAAGCCTGTCATTAGTAACTAATAAACCCAGGCCAATAGTTTTATTATCAGGATTTGTAACACCATCAACTGATAAGGTACTTGTTTTAGGTGCCCCGTCAACACCTGCCCATTGCAGGCGGCTGCTTAAATTAATGGTCCAGTCTTCTTTATAACCTGCATAAGCGGGGTTTACAGCCAGTCCATTAAAAATATATTGGCTTAATTGTATGGTTTGTTGTGCATAACTTTTACTTAAACCCAGAGCCAATATTAGTAAGATATATTTTTTCAGTCCCCCCATATCAATGTTTTAAATATATCCAGCCTTTAAAAACTTTAATCTCGCCGGTTATTTCTTTGCGTTTAAGCAAGTAATAGTAAGTGCCTTCTGCAAGTCCAGCTCCGGCCCAATCATTTTTATAGTTTTCTGAATGATAAACTTCATTACCCCAACGGTTGTATATTGCTAATTTACTTCCCGGGAAAAATTCAATCCCCGGTATTACTAAAACATCATTTTGGCCATCGCCGTTAGGTGTTAATATATTGGGCGCGTCTATTTTTGATGAAGTAACATTAACCGCAACTGTATCTGTGCAGCCATTAGCATTAGTGAAAACAAATTTATAAGGGCCAACCGCGGTTAAACCAGATATAGTTGTTGAGGCCGATGCCGGAGCATTTATGTTAGCTATTGATGGGATAATGCCCAATTGTGCCCATGTGCCTGTTGTATTAGCCTTTATAGTTGCTATGGTATTTTTCTCGACATTCTGGTCTGCGCCGGCATTAGGCGCTGCTAAGAATGCTATGTTTGAAATTTTAATGTTATTACAGCCCACACCCGAAGGGGCAGAGTCGCACTCCACAATAGGGTCATTGGGGCTTGCCGAATCTGGGTTTGTTGCATCAGGGTCGGTTACATCTGCAGGGCGTAAAATACCAGCTGTTACATTAAGTGTAGTTGCCGGGGCGCTGCTAACTGTGCCGCTTATTGTAAAAGTTCTCACTGCACCGTTAGGAAGATCAAGCTTAGCAGTGTACAAATTGGCAGCTGTACTTTCTGCTGTAATGGCACTTGTCCCTGTAACCGCAACGCTGGTTACGGTTACTTTTGTTAGCTCGTTTGGGAAATTAAATGAAAAGATAGCGCCGCTTACATCATTAGGTCCGTTATTTTTAACAGTAGCGGTATAGTTGATTTTTTGCCCAACACAACCAGAGGTTACGTCAGACGTAAGACTTGTCAATTCAAAATCAGCTTCCTGTATCACAAAGGTAACGGTAGCGTTTAGTGGGAGGCTTGTTATATAACCCCAGGTATCCATACTACGGTTATTACCAAAATCGTTTTGATCGTCTCTGTTTGCAGCCACTCCGCCCCATTTATGGCCGTTAGTTAAACTGCTTACACCTGTTAAATTTGTAATAGGAGATGAAGGGGTACCAGAAACGGTGATCTGGCTGTCATCCCAATAAACTGTATTATCCGGCGCGTTTATACCCGTTGTACGTGTTAATTTTATGCCATTAACATTGCGTTCTACATCAAAGAACGGGAAATGGACCTCGGCAGCGTGCAATTGCACATCAATATTTACAGTATAACTAACAGAACCCGGAAGTAGTTTATTGCCTAAGCCATCTAACCCATCCCAAGGTATTGCATTTGCACCTGATACAGAATTGCCCGTTATTTTTCTATCGATAGGATCTGTAAAAATGCCATTATGATTAATGTCTATAACAAGGGTGTAAGTTCCATTTATGGTAGCAGTGAAATTAATTGTACCACCCAATGGAGATGTGCCTGCCCGCCCCAATGTGCCTTCTGTGCCGGTAAAAGTTACCGCGCTGATACCCGGTACAAATGGGGGACTTACCAACCATGTACTGCCGCCGCCCGGAGTGTTTGCGGTTGCCGGAAGGTCTGCTGCCGGTGTATTAAAAAATATTTTGTGTGTAATATCCGATTGTGTATCCACTGCCCTTGGATCTTGTATGTTAATTGCGTTAAAGTTGTTGATACTTTTATAGCTTGCAGTGCCAGACCCGTCTCTAAATCCTTTATTATTCGCGAAAAACGAAAATCCGTTTCCAGCCTGCCCATTATTGTCAAGCGTGTATTGATAACCATCTTTAGTAAGTACATGGAATATGCCATTGAAACCCACATTAAAGGCACTAAGTTGTCCCGAAAATATGTTTGTAAATACTCTGCCTGATAAAAAGGCCGTATTAGCTGGGTTACGCACAGATACATCAAACGCGGCTATAAATGCTCCGGTAGGTTGAGTCCAGCTGTCAGTGGATGCAACTGTAACCGGATTTCCTTCTGAACCATTATCTGTACTTGGCGCAATAAAATCTATTTCCCAAATACCTTCCTGGCCGGCAGTAACAGTACGGGTATAAGGCGTGTATCCGCCTGTATTAGGAAGCGGGCCTGCTGATTCCTGGTTAATATTTGTAATTAAGCCAACTGTGGTAGAGGTACCACTTGTATAAGTAGTGCCATCCGGTGCCCTTAAATTCATGGTGCCGGTACCCAGCCCTTGTGCGCTCGACCCTAAATATATAGTTTCGCCTACTTTTACATAAACCTTCATGGTACCCAACGTAGGGAAAGGGAAAGAAGGATTGCTTGTTGTACTTGATAAAAGAAAGGCGCGGCTACCACCATTAGAGTTTAGTTCTTTACTGCCCTCGGCTAATACAATCGGGGAGGAAAAAATTATCAACAAAAAATAGCAGTTAAATAACCATTTTCTTGAAAGAAAATATAAATGGGTATGATAAGTTTTATAATTAAACGCAGGGAATAGTTGGCGCATTTTTTAATGACATAGTCTATCGTTAAATATAAATATAAAAAACAGATATCAAAACAGCAATTTTATAATATCCCTTAATTAATTCAAAATCAACAATATTATACATAGCAAAGATTTTGTTAACTGCAACTATTACGCATAAATCGCTATAATAGTTGTATGGTAATGTCCATCTGCAATAAAATATACGGTCAGAATTAAATTATTACCGCCCCTTTTTACCTGGTATTTGTATAAGTTTAATTATTTTTTTGAACCTGTCGGCTACTACTAAATCCTTGCTGCCTGTGGTATACTTATAAAAGCCACTACCTGTTTTAGCGCCCAGGTTTTTATCATTCACCATATTAATAAGCAGGGGACAAGGCGCATATTTTTCGTTATCGCCAAAGCCTGTGTAAAGCACATTCATTATAGCTAAACAAACGTCAAGCCCTATAAAATCTGCCAACTGTAGCGGCCCCATTGGGTGTGCCATGCCCAGCTTCATAACCGTATCAATTTCTTCAACTCCCGATATTCCTTCATGAAGTGTATAGATGGCTTCGTTTATCATTGGCATTAAAATGCGATTGGCCACAAATCCCGGCGCATCGTTTACTTCTACAGGTATTTTATCTAACTGTCTGGATAATTCCATTACGGTATCGGTAATCTCTTGAGTGGTTTTCTTGCCTTTTATTACTTCAACCAATTTCATTAAAGGCACCGGGTTCATAAAATGCATACCTATAACATTGCCGGGGTTTTTAGTTACAGCCGCTATTTGTGTTATTGATATAGATGAGGTGTTTGACGCAAGGATAGTATTATCTCTACACAATTGGCTTAACTGCTTAAACAGGCTTAGTTTAATACCCTCATTCTCTGTAGCGGCTTCAACCACCAGTTCGGCATTTTTAACCCCTTGTTGTAGGTCGGTATAGGTTTTGATATTGTTTAAAGTGCTATTTTTTAGCTGGTCGGTTATTGTACCCTTTTTTATTTGCTTATCAAGATTGGTAGTAATTGTTTCTAACGCGCGTTGCAGGGCATCAGCATTAAGATCAACTAATGATACGTTATAGCCATATTGCGCAAAAGTATGCGCAATGCCGTTGCCCATGGTACCCGAACCTATTACCGCAATATTTTTCATGATAACCTGTATTTATAAATTTATATGCTGAGCAGCTATTGCCGCTTTACTAATATCATCAATTGTTGGGATAAATACTGCTTTACATTTTACATAACCCATAATCATATCCTCCGAATACTGATCACCATCCCCGTTAAATACAATGGCTTTAATTGGAATCTTCCTGCTTTTTAACGCATCTAATGATAATAGCGTATGATTAATGCTTCCCAGGTAATGTTTAACCACTAATATCACTTCTACATTTAATTGTTGTATCAGGTCTATCATTAAAAAGCTATTATTTAGCGGTACCATTAACCCGCCAGCACCCTCAATAATTAATTGGTTATCAGTTTTGGGTGCGATGATCTTTAAAGGATCAATTAGAATGCCATCCAAATCTGCCGATTTATGCGGGGAAAATGGTTGCGTTAAACGATAGGCCTCCGGGTGAAACACAGATTGGCTATTTGATACCAGGCTTTCTACCTTAATGGTATCACTACCATCCAGATCGCCTGATTGGATAGGTTTCCAATAATCGGCCTTAAGGCTTTCAACCAACATAGCCGAAACTATGGTTTTACCAATACCAGTGCCTATACCGGTTATAAATAATGGTTTACTCATTTAACAGGTTATTAATTTCATTGGCCAGTAAACTAACTTCGGCTTCGGTATTAAACGCGTGCAGACATATTCTTAGTCTTTCGCTGCCCAACGCTACAGTAGGGCTTAAAATAGCACGGATATCAAAACCACGGTCTTGTAAATGCTTAGCTACTTCAATGGCTTTTTGGTTGCTGTTTAATAATATACATTGAATTGAACTATTGCTATCAATTAGTCTGTATGTAACCGTTGCCGGTAGCTTTATATTTTGCTTAAATAAACTAATGCGCTCGCGTAATGTATTTATCTGATTGTCTGCGTGTGATAATTCGTTGCAAGCCACGCGAATGCAAGCTAACTGATGAAAAGGAGCGGCCGTAGTATAAATAAAAGACCGTGCAAAATTAATGAGGTATTGCCTTAGCATGTCACTGCCCAATACAATGGCACCATGATACCCTAACGCTTTTCCAAAGGTAACCACGCGCGCAAATATCCGCTCTTGTAAACCTGATTTGGTAATAATACCAGTCCTATGTAATCCCACTGCATGGGCTTCATCAACAATTAAATTGGCACCATACTTTTCAGTCAACTCTAATATTTTTATAAGGGCAGGAGTGTCGCCATCCATAGAATATATGCTTTCAATCACTACATAACAAATTCCTTTGGCGTGCAGTAATTTGCTCTCTAAGCTGATTAGATCATTATGTTTAAATGTATAACGGTTAGCGTGGCTTAAACGCACACCATCAATTATTGAGGCGTGAATTAGCTCATCGGTTATAACAGTATCACCACGCTGTGGTAATGCCGATAATAAACCTACGTTAGCATCATATCCCGAATTAAATAATAACCCAGCTTCAGCTTTAAATAATATTGCTATTTCCTGTTCTAAAGTTTCGGTATAAACCAAGTTACCCGATATTAACCTTGACCCTGTAGATCCGGTTAGGTTTGGGTGATTATTAAGTTCCTCATTAATTTTATTTTTTAACGTTGATGAACGGGCAAAGCCCAGGTAATCGTTCGAGCAAAAATCAATAAGGGTATTTTCAGGTTTAAGTGTCCTGTAGCTACCGACTTGTTGTCTTTCGGCCAGCCTGTTTTTTATAAAGTTTTTTGCTGATATCAAGTATGAAAATTTTAGCTAAAATAAAGAAAGCCCCGGTTTATCGGAGCTTTCTTTATAAATCTAATTTTTTAATTAGTTGCCTGCCATACGTGCTTTCATTGCAGCAGCACGCTCGTCAGCAATTTTTTGGTAAGCTTTACCTTGATCTGCAGTTAAAACAGCTTTGATCTTAGCATCAGTTGCCGGTTGCATCTTCATCATACCAGCCATCATTCCGCTCATGTCGCCATTGGCGGCAGTTCTTAAGCTATCACGTTTTTTAGCAGTCTCTGTATAAATAACTGTAAGTTTCGCAACCTGGTCATCATTCAAATCAGTTATTTGAGTTTTTAATTGCTCTACTTGCTCTTTCGGAGTTCTTCTTCCACCGCCTTGGGCTAAACTAACTGCGCTAACGCCAATAACGAATGCGCAAACTAATAATACTTTTTTCATTTTCTTTTTGATTTGTTGTTGGTGTTTTATAAAGATATACGAATATGATTTAATATAAAGCATGTAACTTAATTGTTGCTATAAGCGGTTTGCATTATATATAAAAGCAAAAAAGCGATCCGGAGATCGCTTTTTTACATTGGGAG